>NZ_JAGQBV010000016.1:0-42944 GCF_024345815.1 Cyanobium sp. HWJ4-Hawea
TGGCCGAGCACCGAGGAATCGGCCAGTTCGACCATCGAGTGGATGATCGATTGGGGGTGAATCACGATTTCGATGTGGTCGTAATCGAGGCCAAACAGGTAGTGGGCTTCGATCACCTCCAGGCCCTTGTTCATCAGGGAGGCCGAATCCACCGTGATTTTGCGGCCCATGCTCCAGTTCGGATGGCTGGTGGCATCGGCCACGGTGGCCTTGACCAGGTCGGCGGCATCCCAGTCGCGGAAGGCGCCGCCGGAGGCGGTGAGCTGGATCCGGCGCAGGCCCGGGGTGGGCTGGCCGGTGCTCAGGCGCGCCGTTTCGGCATAGGGCGTGCCCTGCAGGCACTGGAAGATGGCGGAATGTTCAGAATCGGCCGGCAGCAGGCGCGAACCGCTCTTGGCCAGTTCCGGCAACACCACCGGTCCTGCGGCGATCAGGGTCTCCTTGTTGGCGAGGGCCAGGTCCTTGCCGGCCCGGATGGCGGCCAGGGTGGGCAGCAGGCCCGCGCAACCGACGATGCCCGTCACCACTAGGTCGGCCGTGGCCCAGGCTGCGGCAGCGCAGAGTCCGTCGCTGCCCCCCAGCAGCTCAGGCATGCGCCGGGGCTTTTGCTCAGGGTCCAGGGCGGCCAACCTTTGCCGCAGTTCGGCCACCTTGTCGGCGTCTGCCAGGGCCACCACCTCTGGGGCATGGCGCTGGATCTGGCTGATAAGTAGATCCAGATTGTTGCCTGCGGTGAGGGCTACCACCTTGAAGCGATCGGGGAAGTCGTCCACGATCTCCAGGGTTTGGGTGCCGATTGAGCCCGTGGATCCCAGCACGCTGATGGCTTTCACGGTGCGATCCCTAGAGCTTTCGGCGTTTCAGTTTCCCATTCGCGCCGCTGGCCAACTTTTGTGGTTAGCGATCTGGCTGGCCGCTTGATTCACCAAGACCCCTGGTTGGCCGCCTTTGATAAGCCGGCGGGCCTGTTGTGCCAGCCGGGTTTGGGCCCTGACCTGGCTGATTCCCTGCTCAGCCGGGTGCAGCGGCAATGGCCGGAATGGCGTTTGGTGCATCGCCTGGATCGGGACACCTCCGGTTTGCTCTTGATGGCCACCAATGCCGCCATGCACCGCCAGCTCAGTGCCCTGTTTGCCCAACGCCAGATCCGTAAGGCCTATTTGGCTGAGGTGGCAGGCCATCTGCGGGGATCTGGGGGCAGGCTGGAAAGCTGCTTGGCCCGCACTGGCACCCGTCCGCCCCGCTATGGATCGGTGGCGGCCGGCAAGATCGCCATCACCCGCTGGCGACTGCTGGCTCTGGATGTGGATGGCGCCGGCAGGCCCCTCTCCCGGGTGTTACTTGCCCCGCGAACGGGCCGCTCCCACCAGTTGCGGGTGCAGATGGCTGAATTGGGCCATCCGCTGCTGGGCGACCCCCTCTACGGAGATGGCAATTCGGCTCCTGGGCTAAGGCTCCATGCCCTGGGCCTGGGCTTTTGCCATCCAGCCACAGGCCAAGGGCTGCGCCTGCGCTGTCTGCCCAGTTGGTGAACCAGCTGGGTGCACACTGATGGTCTCCTATGGGCCCAGGCTCGCCATGGCTGAGATGCCCGCTTTTTTACGCCGCTGGAATTTCATTGAGCGGGCCAAGCTTGAGCGCCAGCTGTGGGATGCCTTTGAGCGGGGCGACGACCTGGAGGCCACTGTGGCCGAATGTCGCCAGGCGGTGGCAGAAGGGGATCAGGAGCGGGCCTTTCAGCTGGAGGTCTGGGCCACAACCCTGCTGCGCATCCGCAAGATCGAGCGGTTGATGAAGGACCGCTCCAGTTGATGGTGGCTGAACTGCCGGTTGCTCAGTCGCTGGGGGCGAGTGCTCTGATCTCGAGACTGCCCGAGGCTTTCTTAAGGCGGCCGTCATTGGTGACTAGGGCCTGACAGTTGTGGCCCAGGGCGGTGGCCAGGTGCAAAGCATCCGGGGTTCGCAGCCGATGCTGGGCCCGCAGCTCGGTGGCCAGCTCAAAGGTGCTGTCCTGGATCCTCACCGATTCGAACAGCTGCAAAAACCCGTGGTAGCGATGCAGCCTTTCGCTGTGGCCCAGCGCCAGGGGTTGCACCAGGCACTCCAGCCGCACCAGGGCAGAGATCACCGGTTGCAGGCCTTGCTGCCTCAGTTCGGCTAGGGCCGCCCTGGCCGCTTTGCCAAAGCGGGGATCATCTTCCAGGGCGTAAATGACCACGCAGCTGTCGATGTAAGCGAGGGCCATTCAGTCCCACCCCTGCCGCTCGGTCTGAATGCTTGCTTCGATCGCTTCATGGCTACACCTGAGCTGCTCGGGCAGGGGGTGGGCCTGCAGCCAAGCCAGCGGGTCAGGCGTCGGTTCGGCAGGGGAGATCGCCACCAGTCGCACAGCGGGCACACCACGCTGGGCAATTACCACCTCTTGACCAGCCTGGGCCGCCTTGACCAGCTTGGAAAGCTGGTTCTTGGCCTCAAGAATGTTGACCTGCATGGCTAAAGCCTAGCCAGGTTGATACTGATCTGGCCAGGTCAGTCCCGGGAAGGCTCAGTCCCAGGCAGGTCTCAGCCCCGGAGCCAGTCGGTGATGCCGCCGGGCTTGTCGATCAGCTCGATGCCGGCTTCTTGCAGCTGGGCCCGAATTTGATCGGCAGCGGCAAAATCCTTGGCGGCCTTGGCGGTACGGCGCTGCTCGATTAAGGCAAGGATCTCGGCCTCACTGGGGCCAGTGGTGCTGGCTTGGTTTGCCGCCACAGGCGACTCAAAGTCCGCCGTGGTCGCAGACTCCGCCGTTGATGGCTCTGCTTTTAGGCCCAGCACATCGGCCAGTTCAGCCAGCAGGGCTGCCTGCTGCTGGAGCTGGGGGTCTGCCGCCACCAGCAGGGCGGCGTCCCGGTCGCCCCGGTCGATTCGGTTGGCTATGGCGCGCAGGGGTTTGGCCAGTTCAAACAACACGGCCAGGGCGGCGGAGCTGTTGAGGTCGTCGTCGAGGGCGGCCTGGAAACGGTTGCGGGCATCGGCCAGTTCGGTAGAAAGCGACGCCTGCTGCGGGGCGGGGCCCCCAACTGCCATGGCCAGGGCCCCATTGAGCCCCTTCCAGCCGGTGGCAGCGGCCTTTAGGGCCTCGGCGGTGAAATCCAGGGGTTTGCGGTAGTGGGCCTGCAGCACAAATAGCCGCAGGTTCATCGGACTCACCCCGCTTTCCAGCAGGGCGCGGATCGTGGTGAAGTTGCCAAGGGATTTGCCCATCTTTTGGCCGCCCACATTGACCATGCCGTTGTGCAGCCAGTAATGGGCGAGCTGCTTGCCGCTGGCGGCCTCGGACTGGGCAATTTCGTTTTCGTGGTGGGGAAAGATCAAATCCGCCCCACCCAGGTGGATGTCGATCGTGTCGCCCAGCTCCTCGCGCACCATGGCTGAGCACTCGATGTGCCAGCCCGGACGGCCAGGCCCCCAGGGGGAGGGGAAGCTGGGCTCCCCCGGTTTGGCTCCTTTCCACAGGGCGAAATCAAAGGGATGCTGCTTGCGGGCCTCCTCTGCATCCGCCACCCGACCATCGGCGTTGTGCTGTTGTTCGGCTAGATCACGGCCGGAAAGCTTGCCGTAGCCGGCGTGTTTCATAACAGCGAAATAGACGTCGCCATCGGCCGAATAGGCCGCACCCTTGGCCTCCAGCTCGCCAATTAGGGCCCTGATCGCATCCAGGCTGCGGGTGGCCCTGGGCATCCGGTCCGGAGGCAGGATGTTGAGCTGGGCCATGTCGGCACAGAAGGCGTCAATATTGCGTTCACTCACCGCCTCCATGGAGCTGCCCTCCTGGGCGGCCCGATTGAGGATCTTGTCGTCGATGTCCGTGTAGTTCTGCACGAAGGTCACCGAGAAGCCACTCCAGATCAGGTGGCGGCGCAGCACATCCCAGGCGATGTAGCTGCGGGCATGGCCCAGGTGGCAGAGGTCGTAGACCGTGACCCCGCAGCAGTAGATGCTCACCCGGCCCGGTTCGATCGGGCGGAATTCCTCCAGGCGGCGGCTGAGGGTGTTGGTGAACCGCAGGCTCATTTCGCTTCCATCCAGTTCGGGCCCACGCCGGTCTCCACCACCAGGGGCACAGACAGCTCGACGGCGCGCTCCATGGTTTCACGGGTGAGGCTCAGCACGGTCTCGAGGGCCTCGGGGGCGACCTCGAGCACCAATTCATCGTGCACCTGCAGCAGCAGCCTGGCCGGCAGGCCCCGGGCGATCAGTTGGTCGTGCAGTTGCACCATGGCCAACTTGATGATGTCGGCGCTGGATCCCTGGATAGGGGCGTTGGCTGCAGCTCGCAGTTGCTGGGCCTCCATGCCGCCGCGGCGGGCCACCTCCAGGTCGATCTCCAATGGGTCCTTGCCCAGCAGCCGGCCCAGGCCCGTGGGATCAAAGCCAAATGGCCTGCGCCTGCCAAAGATCGTTTCCACATAGCCCCGGCTCAGGGCCAGGCGCTCCTGCAGCTCCAGATAGGCGAAAACCTTGGGATAGCGCTGCTTGTATTTCCCCAGGAACTCCTTGGCCTGGGCTTGGCTGACCCCGGTTTCCCGGGCAAAGCGCTGGGCACCCATGCCGTAAATCACCCCGAAGTTAATCGTCTTGCCAAGGCGCCTTTCCTCGGCACTTACCTGCTCGCCTGCTGCCTTGTCGAGCAGCAGCCGGGCCGTGAGGGCGTGCACGTCGTCGCCGTCTTTGTAGGCCTCCACCAGCACCTCCTCCCCGGATAGGTGGGTGAGGATGCGCAGCTCGATCTGGGAGTAGTCGGCGCTGATCAGCTGCCAGCCAGCCTCCGGCAAAAAGGCCTTGCGAATGCGCCGGGAAAACTCGGTGCGAATCGGAATGTTCTGCAGGTTGGGGTTACTGCTGGAGAGCCGGCCGGTGGCCGTAACGGCCTGGTTGAAATCCGTGTGCACCCGCCCCGTTTCGGCCTCCACCAGGGCTGGAAGGGCATCCACGTAGGTGCTTTTCAGCTTGCTGAGGGTTCGGTGCTCGAGCACCAAGGCCACCACTGGATGGTCGGCTTCAAGCTTTTCCAGTACCGCTGCATCGGTGCTGAAGCCGGTTTTGGTTTTGCGCGATTTTTTGCGATCCAAGCCCAGGGTTTCGAACAGCAGTTCCCCGAGCTGCTTGGGGGAGGCGAGGTTGAAATCGACCCCGGCCGCTGCTTTCGCCTCCGCCTCCAGGCGGGTAAGGGCGCCCAATAGCTCCGCAGACAATTCGCCCAGGTAGGGAATGTCGATCCGGATACCCGTGGCTTCCATCGCCGCCAGCACCGGTTCGAGGGGCAGTTCGATCTGCTCCAGCAGCTTCGTCAGCTGGGGGCCCTGGGCTGCCAGCTGGGAGGCCAACAGGCCCGTAAGCCGAAAGGTGAGGTGCCCATCCATGCCGCAATAGAGCGACGCCGCCTCGATCGGCACCGATGCGAAGTTGGCCCCCTTGGGCACCAGTTCAGTGAAGCTGGTGGGTATGAAGCCAAAGTTGCGTTCGGCCAGGGCCTCCAGGCCGTGTTTGGAGTTGGCATCGCGCAGGTAATCGGCCAGCAGGGTGTCCATCACCACCCCGGCCAAGGCCAAGCCATGGCGCATCAGGATTAGGCGGTCGTATTTGGCGTTTTGGAGGGTTTTGGGGTGGGCTTTGCTGGCCAGCCAAGGGGCCAGGGCCTGGAGCACCTGGTCGAGGGGTAGCTGCCCTGGCGCTTCCGGGGCCGGGCTAAGTAGGTCGGCGGCGGCGGGCGGATGGTGGCCAATCGGGATGTAGGCCAGCTCAGATGCCCCTTCGCCCCAGCAGATTCCCAGGCCCACCAGTTCGGCCTTGAAGGGGTTTAGGTCCGTGGTTTCGGTGTCCAGGGCGATCGGTTGGCTGGGGTCCGTGGCGGCCATCAGGCGCTCCATCAGGGCCCCGAGCTGCCCTGGGCTGCTGATTATTTGCGGCTCCAGCACCGGCATTGGCGATTCTTGTTCGGCTGGTGCTGGTGCTGGCGCCGCATCTGATGCTGGTGCTGCTGGCGGCTTTGCCGGCTTGCTGATCGGCTTTGCCGGCGGGCTGACCAGTTCTGGCGGATTGGCCGAAAAGATCTCCGCAAAGCTGGGTACCAGACGCACCAGGCTGAACAGCTCCAGCTCCTCCAGGCGGCTGGCCAGGGCTTCAGCCTTCACCTCGCCGAGCTCCAACCGCGGATCAGTGGGCAGGGGAATATCAATCAGGATTTCCGCCAGCATCCGCGAGCGGTAGGCGTTCTCCTTGTCGTTGGCGAGCTTGTCGACCAGGGCACCCTTGAGGGCGCCTTTGGGATCCGTGGCCTTGGGGCCAGCAGCCTGCAGGGTTTCGAGGGCCCCGTACACCCCATCGAGGTTCCCGTGGGCTGCCAAGAGGGTGATGGCGGTTTTTGGACCCACCCCTTTGACCCCTGGGATGTTGTCGGAGCTGTCGCCGGTGAGGGCCTTGAGGTCCACCACCTCCTCTGGTGTGACCCCCAGCTTGGCGATCACACCCTCCCTGCGGATTTCGGTGGGGCCACTGTTTTTTGCATAGGGGCCGCCGCCCATGTAGAGCACGGCAATGTCGCGGCCGTCGTCAACCAACTGGAAAAGGTCCCGGTCACCGGAAAGGATGCGCACCCGCCAACCGCCATCGGCAGCCCGGTTCGCCAGGGTGCCGAGCACATCGTCGGCCTCGAAGCCCGGTGCCATGCATAGGGGCACGTCCAGGGATTCCTCAAGGATGCGTTGGAGGTTGCCCAGGTCTTCGAAAAAGTGTTCGGGGGCGGTGTCGCGGTGGGCCTTGTAGGCCCCGTCGGCCTCGTGGCGGAAGGTCGGCTCGGCGGTGTCGAAGGCAATCACCACCCCCTGGGGCGTTAGGCCCTTGCAGTTCTCGAGCAGGGCCTTTAGGAAGCCATAGGTGACGCTGGTGGGAATGCCCGTCTTGGTGGCCAGGCCCCCTTCGCCCCCCTTGGCAAAGGCATAGAAACTGCGAAAGGCCAATGAATGGCCATCCACCAGCAGCAGCAGGGGCTTGTCTCCTGGCATGGCAAGCCCGCTCTATTAGCAGCAACGTGGGTCCCAGCCTGCCATCCTGAGGGCATGGAATTAGGGGCTAAAAATCTGGTGATGTGCCCCGATGCCCCCATCACTATTTGGGTTGGGCCTACTCCCCGGGCTTTGCTTGCCCGGGCCTTAGCCACTTGAAGCCCCTGGAGCTGCTCTGGGGAGAGGCCTTCTTTGCCGGCTCCCTGGCCCAATTGCTGGCCCGGCTAAGCGGTTTGCCGGCGGTGGTTTTGCTCCTCGCTACGGGCCTTTTGGTCGGTCGAGCCGGCTTCGGTTGGGTGCAGCCCGAATCCCTGGGCCGTGGCTTGGAACCCCTGGTGGGGCTGCTGGTGAGCCTGGTGCTGTTCGATGGCGGACTCAATTTGAGGCTGGCCGGCCGGGACCTCCAACGCACAGTGGTGCAACTGGTCTTGGTGCGTGGCGTGCTCGGCCTCCTGGGTGGAGCCTGGTTTGCCCACCAATTGGCGGGTCTGAGCTGGCCCCTGGCCTGGGTGTTTGGGGCCATTGCCCTGGCCACCGGCCCCACGGTGGTCACACCGATGGTCAAGCAGATGCGGCTGCTGCCGGGCCTGGGCAAGGTGCTGGAGGCAGAGGGCCTGATTCTTGAGCCGGCTGGTGCGGTCCTGGCCCTGCTGTTGTTGCAGTTGGCCCTGGGGGATCTGGGCGGTTGGCAGGACGTGGCCGTCCTGTTGCTGCTGAGGCTTGGTGGCGGTGTGCTGGTCGGGGCCGTGGGGGGGCTGTTGTTGGTGGAGGTGCTGCGGCGCCTGCCCGCCGATGCAGATGCTCTCAAGTTGCAACTCAGCCTGGGCGTCCTGTTTGTGGTGGTCAGCGGTGTCCAGGTGTTTTTGCCCGAGGCGGGTCTGCCCGCGGCCGTAAGTGCTGGGGTGGTGGTGGGTTTGCGCCTTGATGAGCAGGCCAGCCAGCTCGACGAGCTGATTGCCCAGCTGGCCCAGTTGGCGATCACGGTGCTGTTTCCGCTGCTGGCGGCCGACCTCTCCTGGAGTGAACTGAGCCCCCTGGGCTGGGGCGGGGTGGCCTGTGTGTTCGCCTTGATGTTGTTCCGCTGGCTAGTTATCCAGGCCGGTGGCATTGGCCTGCCCGCCCTGGCCTGGCGCGAAAAATTGATCCTGAGTTGGATCGCCCCTAGGGGGATTGTCACGGCAGCGGTGGCGAGTTTGTTTGCCCTACAACTCGATCAAGCCGGGATCCCGGGGGCTGGCGCCCTGAAGGGCCTGGTCTTTTTGACGATCCTGCTCACCGTGGGCATCCAGGGCTTCACCGCACCTGTGTTGGCAAGGCGGCTGGGTCTGGTGGCTGACGATTCAGAGACAGCGCTCGATTCGGGCCCGGTCCTGGCCAAGGCGGTGGAGCAGCAACCAGGTGGCCAGTAGGTCGGGGCCCTGAAGGCTGCCCAGCAGCGCTGCCCGCAGGCTTTTCATCACCACTCCTTTCTTCACTCCAGCACTGGTCGCCGCCTCCGTCAGCAGCTTTTGGGCCTGTTCAGACCCCAGCTCCCCCGGGGGTAGGAGGGCTAGCAGGGCAACCAATACGGGTTTTGCCCCCTCGCTTTCCAGCTGGACTTGGGCGGCTTCATTGAGGGGCGGGCAACTAAAAAATGGCTCGGCCTGGGCCACCCCATCGGCCAAGAGGGTCATCGATGGGCCTATTAACTCACAGAGATCCGCCTGCCACTGGGTATCTGCTTTGTCTAATTCCCAGCCCTTGGCCTGCCAGAGGGGGAGTAGCTGTTCCAGCAGGACAGCGGGACCCTGCTCCTTCAACACCTGGCCGTTGAGCCAATTGAGCTTGTCCCAATCGAAGCGGGCGCCTGCCCTGTTGACCCGCTCAAAACCAAAGGCATTGGCAGCCTGCTCCAGGCTGAAGCGCTCATCCATGCCCTCCGGCGGCGACCACCCCAGCAGGGTCATGTAGTTGACCAGGGCCTCAGCGGTGTAGCCCATGGCCTGGAAGTCGCTGATCGAGGTGACCCCATCGCGTTTGGAGAGTTTTTTGCCCTCCTGATTCAGGATCAGGGGAGTGTGGGCAAACACCGGGGCCTGGGCACCTAGGGCCCCATACAGCAGGAGTTGCTTGGCGGTGTTGGCGATATGGTCTTCGCCGCGGATCACGTGGGTGATCGCCATGGCGGCGTCATCTACGACCACCACCAGGTTGTAGAGGGGGTCGCCAATTTGATCGGCCGGAGCCCTGCGGGCCACCACCATGTCGCCGCCGAGGTCGCTGCCAGCCCAGCGCATTTCGCCCCGCACCAGGTCTGTCCAGCCGATGCTGGCCCCGTCGTCGATGCGGAAGCGCACCGTTGCCTGGCGACCTTCGGCCACAAAGGCAGCCTCCTGCTCGGGGCTGAGGTCGCGGTGGCGGTTGTCGTAGCGGGGTGCCTGCTTGGCCGCGGCTTGCTGCTCCCGCATGGCGGTGAGCTCCTGTTCCGTGGCGTAGCAGCGGTAGGCACGGCCGCTGTCGAGTAGCTGCTGGATCGCTGCCCGATGGGCTGCGATGCGCTCGCTCTGGATTACCGGCTCGCCATCCCATTGCAGGCCAAGCCATTTCAGCCCGGAGAGGATGTTCTCCGTGAATTCCGGCTTGGAGCGCTCCTTGTCGGTGTCTTCAATCCTCAGCAGGAATTGGCCGCCTTGGTGGCGGGCGAACAGCCAATTGAAAACTGCGGTCCGAGCCGTGCCGATGTGCAGGGTGCCGGTGGGGCTGGGGGCAAGACGAACCCGAACAGCAGAATCCCCAGCACCCAACTGCCTAGCTCCGAAATTTGTAAACGGGACTGACGGGATTCGAACCCGCAACTTCCGCCGTGACAGGGCGGTGCTCTAACCGGTTGAACTACAGTCCCAGGCAGGCTTTTGACCTGGTGGATGTCGCCTATGCGACTTGAGAAGTATCCGCGATGGCCGGCCCCATCGTCAACCGATTGGATCGGTTGGTGGCACCGGCCGCCACGGCTAATTGGCCTAGGGGCGGAAGCCGGCCGGTTCAATCAGGCGCACCTGATTGCCCCGGGCGGTGAACTCCCGACCCTGATCACTTTGAACAACCACGCGGCCACCGGATTTAACCCGGATGACCCGTGCCCGCACCCAGCCAAGGGCAGCGGATTCGAGCACCTTGACCACATCACCGGGTTGTAGATCCAACTCCATGTTCGGAACCACGAAACTGCAAGTGGGAGCATCGAACGCGCCGTGGAGGACTTGAACCCCCGACATCAGGTTTTGGAGACCTGCGTTCTACCAACTGAACTAACGGCGCAATGCCGATGCCCCCGTTAACTAGAGGGACTCTTAGGGAAGGCGGTCTGCCTAAAAAGAGACCTAGCGGTCGAAGCGCTGCTTGACCCGTGTGGCTTTACCCACCCGATCCCGCAGATAAAAGAGCTTCGCCCGGCGCACCTTACCGCGGCGCTCCACGGTGACGGACGCCACCTGGGGGCTGTGGAGCATGAAAACCCTCTCCACGCCAATGCCCTGGAAGATTCTGCGCACGGTGATGGTCTCGTTCATCCCGCCGTGGCGCTTGGCTATGACCACGCCCTCGTAGGGCTGGACCCGCTCCTTGGTGCCTTCCCGAATCCGCACACCCACCTTGACGGTGTCGCCCACGTAGATCTCGGGTAGACCGCTCTTGAGTTGCCCGGCCTCGAAGGCGCGAATCATTTCGTAGGCGCTCATCTTGCCAGTGGTTGGCTTTGGTGCCGCAGTGGCCACAGCTGTTTTGGCCTCTGCGGTTGCAGTTCCTGCAGGAACAGTGCCCTCTTCTGGGGCTTCCAGCACTTCCGAGCTGTCGTTTACTTCGTTCGAATCCGTTGCCATCTCAGCTCCGCTACGCCTGGCCAAAGAGTCAGTGTACCGGCTCAAGTGCCAGCTCCCCCCAGCCGCCCTCCCATGGGCGGCCCGCAGTTGGTAGCTTGAAAGCTCTTGAAACGCTGATAGCTGGCGGCCGCATGAACCTCTTTGCCGACCTGCTGGCGAGCACTAAGGAGCGCAAGGCCCCCCAAGCCCAAGCTTTGGAAACGGGCCCCCGCATCCAAAAGGGCCGCCGCGGTGTGGAGATCAAATCGGCCCGCGAGCTGGAAACCATGCGCCGGGCCAGTCGCATCGTCGCCACGGTGTTGCGCGAAATTATGGACCTCGCTGCCCCTGGGATGACCACCGGCGACCTGGATCGCCATGCCGAGCGCCGGATCCGGGAGATGGGGGCAACCCCAAGCTTCATGGGGTACCACGGCTTCCCCGCCAGCATCTGCGCCAGCATCAACAACGAAGTGGTTCATGGCATTCCCAACAGCAAGCGGGTGATCAAGGCCGGCGACCTGGTGAAGGTGGACACAGGTGCCTATTTCGATGGCTACCACGGCGATAGCTGCATCAGTATTTGTGTGGGGGAAGGGGCCAGTGAGGAGGCCCAGCGCCTCAGCCGGGTGGCCCAGGAATCCTTGATGAAGGGCTTGGCCAAGATCAAGGCGGGCAACACCCTGCTCGACATCGCCGGTGCCGTTCAAGACCATGTGGAGGCCCATGGCTATGCGGTGGTGGAGGACTACACGGGCCACGGGGTGGGCCGCAACCTCCATGAGGAGCCCTCCGTATTTAATTTCCGCACCCGCGACCTGCCCAACATGACCCTCCGGTCCGGCATGACCCTGGCGGTGGAGCCGATCCTCAATGCGGGCAGCAAGGCCTGTCGCACCCTCAAGGATCGCTGGACCGTGGTAACCAAGGATGGCAGCCTTTCGGCCCAGTGGGAGCACACCGTCGCCGTCACCAGTGATGGCTGCGAAATCCTCACTGACCGCGATTTTTAGGCGCTTAAAAACTTGATTTTGTGAATACGGAGTTGTAAAGCCAGCGGCCCACAGTGGCGATTGGCATCAACAGATAGGTGAGGGGGTTGGGGGTCACAATTATTAGGTTGTAGCCCCAATTCGCCTGGTTGAGTATCTGATTGGCGACGAAATCTGCCCCCATCACCCCAATTGGGTTCAGGTTGGATCGAAATGGACCTAAGACCAGCCGGCGGATGCGCAGTGGTTGGGCGCCTGACTGCCAATCGAGGGCCCTCAGGCTGATCAGGTGACCCAAAAGGCGCTTGCTAATTTCGTAGAGCGGACTGGCGGCCGGCTGGATTTCCGCCTCTGAGGTGTTGATCCAAATCTCCTTGCCAGGTTTTTTGGCCGTGGTCGCCATTAGTTCGGCCAGGCGCCAGCTGCTCAAAGCGTTTACCTCCAAGCACCTGGCGGTGGCTGCCTGGCTGCGATCTTGATGGCTATTTATTCCGTGGTTCAAAACGAGCACATCGACCGCTGCCAGCAGGGGAGCCAGCTGCTCCTCCTTGCCCACCTGCCAGCTCACCTGCCTAAGGGGAATGGCCATCCCCTTTTGATCGCAAATCTCCAGGGGCTTGTCACTGCTAGTTAGGGCAACTAGTTGGGCGCCCCGGCGATGCCAGGCCCGCAGTAGGGCCTGGCCCAGGGCACCGCTGGCGCCCGTAATCGCCACGGTTGGGGCTAAACCAGCCGCCGATGAACCAAATTGCGACAAACCAGTATGGAAGCTGCGCTCAGGCTTACATGACCTCCAACGGTTTCTGGGCGGCCTTGCTGCCCCAGGCGTTTTGGTGCCAGCTGCGCCTAAATTGCCGGCCACCTAACAGCCCAGCGAGATCGAGAGATGGCGCCCACCTTGCTGGTTGGATCCTGTGAGCCCTACAGCGGCAAGTCGGCGGTGGTGCTGGGGCTGGCCCGCCAGCTGCGGCAGCAGGGGGTGGAGGTCAGGTTTGGCAAGCCCCTGGCTGCGGCCAACGGTGGCGGCCTGCTGGATCCCGATGTGAGCTTTCTGGGCACCACCCTCGGGCTGGGTGAGGGCCAACTGATCGCCTCCCTGCACGAATTGGGACCGACTAGCGCCCACCAGCGCCTGATCGCGGCAAACCTGGAAGCGGGGGCGGGCTTTGCGGCCCTGCGTCAGCAGCTTCAAGCTGCCCCTTCCGGTTTGACCCTGCTGGAGGCGGCGGGAAGTTTGCACGAGGGCCTTCTGTTTGGCCTGGGTCTGGCCCAGTTGGCAGAGGGGCTCGATGCTCCGGTGTTGCTGGTGCATCCCTGGACTGACAGCTCCAGCGTCGAGGCGCTTCTGGCCGCCCAGGCCCAGCTGGGCAGCCGCCTGGCGGGGGTTGTGCTCAACGGGGTTGATCCCGATGGGGTGGCGGCCCTGCGCCAGGAGGTGGTGCCGGCCCTGGGGCGGTTGGGTTTGGCCGTGCTGGGCGTGATGCCCCGCAGCCCCCTGCTGCGCAGCGTCACGGTGGAGGAGTTGGCCCGGCGCCTGCAGGCGGAGGTGCTCTGTTGCAGTGATCGCTTGGATCTGCTGGTCGAAACCCTCTCGATTGGGGCGATGAATGTGAATTCGGCCATGGAATTTTTCCGCCGCCGCCGCAACATGGCCGTGGTTACCGGTGCAGATCGCACGGATATTCAATTGGCGGCCCTCGAGGCCTCCACCCAGTGCCTGATCCTCACCGGTGCTGGTGATCCCTTGCCCCAGTTACTGAATCGGGCAGAGGAGCTGGAGGTGCCCCTGCTCAAGGTCGACCACGACACCCTCACAACCGTGGAGGTGATCGAGCATGCCTTTGGCCACGTGCGGCTCAATGAGGCTGTCAAGGCCACCTATGCCTTCCGCCTAGTGGAGGAGCACTGTGATTTCTCGCCCCTGTTTGGCCAGCTGGGGCTGGGCGCAAAAGCTGCCTGAGACTGCTAGTTTCAAGGGGCAGACTGCGGTCTATTGGTGACCCGATCCATAGATCTTCCGGGACTTGAGCGGATCGATACCCTGGCCCAAGAGCTGGCCATGCTCCAGGACCGGGGCAAGCGCCGCATTGCGATTCTTGGCAGTCGCCATGTGCCCGTGGTGGCGATTCACCTTGTGGAACTGGTGGCCCGCTCCCTGGCCCAGGAGGGTCACAACCTGATGACCTCCGGCGCCCAGGGGGTCAATTCAGCCGTAATCCGCAGCGTGCTCGATGTGGAGCCCAGCCGGCTGACGGTTCTGTTGCCCCAAAGTCTCGACCGCCAGCCTGGGGAATCCCGCGACCAGCTGGAAAAGGTGCTCCACCTAGTGGAGAAGCCCGAACACGACGACCTGCCCCTGCCGATAGCCAGCAGCCTCTGCAACCAGGACATCATCAGCAGGTGTGACCAGTTGATTTGCTACGCCTTCCACGACAGCGAAACCCTCTTGGCCAGTTGCCGCTCCGCCGAAGACATGGGCAAGGTGGTGACCCTGCTCTTCTTCGACTGAGGGCCGAGATAGCCCTAGCCCGCCAGTAGGGCCCTCAGGCCCCCCACGTAGAGCAGGCCAGTGCAGAGCAGGCCACCGGCCCAGCACATGCCCCGCAGGGGGGGCACATTGCCCACGTAGGCACCGATGTACACCAGCCTTAGGGCCGGGTGAATCCAGGCGGCGGCCATGGTGATGGCATCGCTGGCAATGGGCGAATTCGGCCCGGCCACTAGGCAGAGCAGGCAGGCAGGCGCATGCAGGCCGAAGGCCTCAAAGCTGTTTTGGTGGGCCCAGGCGGCCCGTTTCCCCCAGGCGGGCAGCCGCTCAAACATCGCCCTGGGGGCGGCCAAATCAGCCATGCTGAAATCGGCCTTGGAGCGGCCAGCGCCCAGGGGCACCACGCTCAAAACAACCACTGCCCCCGCCAGCACCAGGGACCAGGCATAGGGGGCTAGGGCGATGTTTTCCATGGCTTGCAAGGGCTTGTTGGGCTCTTTTCTAGGCTGGGCCCATACCCGGATGTGAGAGCCGCGATGGCCGATACCTATTCCTTCGATGATGTTGGCATAGCGCACAAGGCAAAACCGACTTATTCGCGATTGGCATGTCGTTCGGCCCATTGCTAGGCAGTTTTACAAGTTAAACAACTGCTACGACGCTGGATTTTGCTGGAGATTGCGCCGCCATCCCTTGATTACTCCCCCCAACGAGAAAGCTGATTAATCCATGGCCATCCGTAAATCCGAGCTGTATTCGAGCCTCTGGGCCAGCTGTGATGAGCTGCGCGGCGGCATGGATGCCAGCCAGTACAAGGACTATGTGCTGGTGCTCTTGTTCCTCAAGTACATCAGCGACAAGTACGCCGGAGCGCCCTATGCGCCACTGCTAATCCCGGAGGGATCTGGCTTTGCCGCCATGGTGGCGCTGAAAGGCAAGGCGGAGATCGGCGATCGGATCAACAAGGAGATCATCGCGCCGCTGGTGGCGGCCAATCAGCAGCTAAGCCAGAGCGACTTTCCCGATTTCAACGACCAGGCCAAGCTGGGTAGCGGCAAGGAGCTGGTGGAGCGGCTCACCAACCTGATCGCGATCTTCGAGAAACCGGAGCTCAACTTCTCCGGCAACCGGGCCGACGACGACGACATCCTTGGCGATGCCTACGAATACCTAATGCGCCACTTCGCCAGCGAAAGCGGCAAGAGCAAGGGGCAGTTCTACACACCGGCGGAGGTGAGCCGGATCAAGGCCCAGGTGCTGGGAATCGAGAAGGCAGCCACATCAGCTGCCACCACGGTGTGTGATCCCACCTGTGGCTCCGGCTCGTTGCTGCTGAAGGTGGCCGCCCAGGCAGGCACGCCGATCACCCTCTACGGCCAGGAGAAGGATGAGGCCACCAGCGGCCTGGCGCGGATGAACATGATCCTGCACGGCAATCCCACGGCCACGATCTGGCAGGGGAACACGCTGGCGGATCCGAAGCTCACCGAAGGCGAGCAGCTCAAGCAGTTCGACTTCGTGGTGGCCAACCCACCGTTTTCGGATAAACGCTGGAGCACTGGCCTGGATGCGGCGAAGGATAAATATGGGCGTTTCGAGGGCTTCGGCATCCCGCCCAACAAGCAGGGCGACTACGCCTACCTGCTGCATATTGTGCGCACCCTCAAGAGCGCCGGCCGAGGCAGCTGCATCCTTCCCCATGGGGTGCTGTTTCGCGGCAATGCCGAAGCTGAGATCCGCAGAAACCTGGTGCAACGCGGCCTGATCAAAGGGATCATCGGCCTGCCGGCGAACCTCTTCTATGGCACCGGCATCCCGGCCTGCATCGTGGTGATCGACAAGCGCGATGCCGGCAGCCGCCAGGGGATCTTCCTGGTGGATGCCAGCAAGGGCTTCATGAAGGATGGCCCGAAGAACCGCCTGCGGGAGCGCGACATCCACAAGATCGTGGATGTGTTCACGCGTCAGCTGGAGGTGCCGGGCTACGCCCGTTTTGCGAGCAACGAGGAGATCGCCAAAAACGACTACAACCTCAACCTGCCCCGCTACATCGACAGTTCCGAGCCGGAAGACCTGCAGGACATCGAGGGCCACCTACGCGGTGGGATCCCCGAACGGGATCTGGAAGCTTTGGCTGCTTACTGGGCGGTGTGCCCGAGCCTGCGGGCGAGCCTATTCCGGCCCCTGCGGACGGGCTACCTGGAGCTGGCGGTGGAGCCGGGTGCCATCAGGGCCACCATCAGCGCCCATGCGGAGTTCGCCGTCTACCTGGCAGCTATCGCCGAGCATTTCCAGCAGTGGCGATCGCTGGCGGCGGTGCAGCTCAAGGCCCTGGAGCCAGGCTGCCACCCCAAGCAGGTGATCGGCGATCTGTCCGAGGGTCTGCTGCTCCAGATGCATGGCCAGCCGCTGCTGGATGCCTATGGGGTGTACCAGCTGCTACTGGATCAGTGGGCCGATTCACTGCAAGACGACGTGTATGCCATCAGCGCCGATGGCTGGAAGGCCGAGCCCTATCGCGTGATCGAAACCGACAAGAAGGGCAAAACCAAAGACAAGGGCTGGACCTGCGACCTGCTGCCCAAAGAGCTGATCACGGCGCGGTTCTTTGCCGATGATCTGGAGATGTTTGCGGAGCTCTCCGCCGAGCTGGAGCAAGCCACAAGCCGGCTGGCAGAGCTGGAGGAGGAGCACGGCGGCGAGGAAGGGGCCTTTGCCGAACTGGAGAAGCTGAACAAGGCCAACGTGGCTGCCCGCATCAAGGAGATCAAGCACGACCCCGAGGCCGCAGACGAACTGACGGCCCTGCGGGAATGGCTGCTGGTGAGTGACGAAGAAGCCAAGACCAAAAAGATGCTCAGGGCCGCCGAAGCCCAGCTGGATGCGCAGGCCTACGGGCACTACGCCCAGCTGAGCGAGGCCCAGATTCGCGACCTGGTGGTCGACGACAAGTGGCTGTCCACCCTCGCCGCCGCCGTGCAGGGCGAGCTGGAGCGCGTTTCGCAAACCCTCACCGGCCGCATCCGCCAACTTGCCGAGCGATATGCCACCCCGCTGCCGCAGCTCACCGATGAGGTGGCGGTGCTCGCCAGCCGTGTGGAGGAACACCTCAAAGCGATGGGGGCGGTATGGACGTGAAGCCCGGCTACAAGCAGACCGAGGTGGGCGTCATCCCGGAGGAATGGAATATAGAGCCCTTGGGGAAACTAACCCAATTCGTGACCAGTGGTTCGCGGGGCTGGGCGCAGTTCTATTCTGAAACCGGCGCTTTGTTTATTCGCAGCCAGAATGTTCGAGATGGCCGGCTCACGTTCGACGACATTCAGTTTGTTTCGCCACCTTCTGGGGCAGAAGGAAACCGAACCAAGGTTGAGCTGAATGACCTCTTGATTACCATAACCGGCAACAGCGTCGGCAATGTCGCGCTTGTAGAACAGCAATTCGATGAGGCTTACATTAGCCAACACGTCGGGCTAGTCCGCCTCAACAAGCCATCGATTGGCCCGTATGCATGTCGATATCTATCTCCCTGTTCCCCGGGCAACCCGCAAATTTCCGGCAGTCAGTCAGGTCAAAGCAAGCCTGGGCTAAACCTTCAAAACCTCCGCGACTTTTTGATAGCGCTTCCACGAACGCTTGATGAATCGAATGCCATCGCGACGGCGTTGAGCGATGTGGATGGGCTGCTGGACGGGCTGGACCGGCTCATCGCCAAGAAGCGCGATCTCAAACAGGCCGCCATGCAGCAACTCCTCACCGGCCAGACTCGGCTGCCTGGCTTTAGTGGGGAGTGGGCGGTGAAGCGGTTGGGGGAGATTGCACACATAAAGACGGGCAGCAGGAACAATGAGAACAAGGTCGAGGATGGCAAATACCCGTTCTTCGTGCGATCTGACAATGTCGAACGTATCAACAGTTACTCGCACAACTGCGAAGCTATTCTGATCCCTGGCGAAGGTCGGATTGGTGACATTTTCCATTACATCAATGGTCGCTTTGACGTGCACCAGCGTGTCTATGCGATCACTCAGTTTGCGCCGGCAGTTTCAGGGAAGTTCGTGCACTTATATATGGCTATGAACTTCGGCGCCTGGGCTATGCAGAACACTGTCAAGGCAACAGTCGACTCGCTACGACTTCCCACTTTTCAGAACTTCGAGATGTGTATGCCAACGACCCTCCGCGAACAGACTGCCATCGCCAAGGTGCTGACTGAGGTGGACGCGGAACTGACGGCGCTGGTGCAGCAGCGGGAGAAGACTCGCGCTCTCAAACAAGGGATGATGCAGGAACTTCTAACGGGCAGGACGCGGCTGGTATGAAGATCTCCACCATCCTCGACCACATCGACAGCGGCCATATGGCCCTGCCTGAATTTCAGCGGGGTTATGTCTGGAACCGCGATCAGGTGCGAGGGCTGTTCGATTCCCTCTATAAACGCCATCCCGTAGGCGGATTGTTGGTCTGGGCCACGGAATCACAAACAGCCACCCATCGTGGTGATGGCCCCCTGGCGGCTGGCGTGGTGAAGCTGCTGCTCGATGGCCAGCAGCGCATGACCTCCCTCTACGGCGTGGTGCGTGGCAAGGCTCCGAAGTTCTTCGACGGCAACGCCCAGGCCTTCACCGGTCTCCGCTTCCATCTAGGCGACGAGGTGTTTGCCTTCTACCAGCCGGTGAAGATGAAGGACGATCCCCTCTGGATCGATGTCACCGCACTATTGGGTAAGGGCTCCACAGGCCTAGGGGAGCTCGCGGCCCAATTCGGTTCCAACCCAGAGCTGGCTCCACGGGTTGGTGAATTCATTGGTCGCTTCAGCCAGCTGCTAGCCATCACGGAGATCGATCTCCACATAGAAGAAGTCACCGGAGCAGACAAGACCCTCGATGTGGTGGTTGACATCTTCAACCGCGTCAACAGTGGTGGCACCAAGCTCTCCAAGGGCGACCTGGCCCTCGCCAAGATCTGCGCCGAATGGCCAGAAGGCCGTGATGCGATGAAAGCCAAGCTCAAGGAATGGAGTAATCACGGCTACAACTTCAACCTCGACTGGCTGCTGCGCTCAGTGAACACGGTGCTCACCGGCGAGGCCAAGTTCCAATACCTGCACGACAAGAGCACCGCCGAAATCCAGGAGGCGCTCAAGCGAGCCACCAGGCACATCGATACCTGCCTCAACCTGATCGCGGGCCGGTTGGGGTTAGATCACGACCAAGTGCTTTTCGGTCGCTTTGGCATCCCGGTGATGGTGCGCTACCTCGATCAGCGCAGCGGATCTATGGATGAAGTGGAGCGTGATCGGCTGATGTTCTGGTTCGTGCAGGCCGGCATGTGGGGCCGCTTCTCGGGCTCCATTGAAACGTTCATCGACCAAGACCTAGCCGCCCTGGAAGATGAAGGTGCCGGGCTGGAACGATTACTGGAGCAGCTCCGCCTCTGGCACGGCGGACTGAGGGTCGAACCCGGCCACTTCACCGGCTGGAGTCTCGGGGCCCGCTTCTACCCCGTGCTCTACCTCCTAACCCGCATGGGCGAAGCCCGCGACTGGGGCACCGGCCTGCCGCTCAAGGCCGGGATGCTGGGCAAGATGAGCAGCCTGGAAGTGCATCACATCTTCCCCAAGGCCCAGCTCTACAAGGCCGATTACCGCAGGCCAGAAGTCAACGCCTTGGCCAACTTCTGCTTCCTGACCAAAGACACCAACATCAAAATCCTCGATCGCCTCCCTGAGAAATACTTCCTAGAAATTGAGGCGGCCCACCCCGGCGCCCTGGCCTCCCAGTGGATCCCACCTGATCCCGAGCTCTGGAAAATTGAAAACTTCCGCTCCTTCCTGGAGGCCCGCAAGACCCTGCTGGCGGCCGAAGTAAATGCCCGGCTTGAGGAGCTACTCCACGGCGACACCCGCTGGCTCTCCGGCCCTGCGGCTGCCTTGCCCCAGCCACCACCGGAAACACTGGGTGGGATCACCAGCGAAGAGGAAGAGGCCGAGCTGATCCGTCTCAACGCCTGGATGGTTGAGCAGTCGCTCCCCCTGGGGAGCCTCGCCTACGACTTCGCCGACTCCGCCACTGGCGAGCAGCGCGCCGTATTTGATCTGGCCTGGCCCAGCGGCATCCAAGAGGAACTCAGCCAACCCGTGGCAGTGCTGCTAAATGAAGAGCCCGCCACCCTGGCCTTGGCCAGCGCCGCTGGCTTTCGCTGCTTCACCTCGCCGCTCGCCTTCCAAAGCTATGTGAAGCGCGAGATCCTCAGCGTGGGGGCTGCAACGTGAGCGGTCTTAGCCCTGAGCGCATCACCCAGGACAGGGTGATCAAGCTGTTCCATGGGGAACTTGGCTACCGCTACCTAGGCGATTGGAAGGACCGGGCTGGCAACAGCAACATCGAGGAGGAGCTCCTTGCTGGCTACCTGCAGCGTCGTGGCTACAGCTCGGCAGAGGTCAGCGGCGCCTTGTTTCAGCTCCGAGCTGCCGCCGATATCAGCCAGGTTGGCCTGTATGAGGCCAATCGCAGGGTCTATTCCCTGCTGCGCTACGGGGTTCAGGTGAAGGCCGCCGCCGATCAGCCCACCAGCACGGTGACCCTGATCGATTGGCACAACACGGAAGCCAATGATTTCGCCATTGCCGAGGAAGTCACCCTGAAGGGCCCTTTAGAGCGGCGCCCCGACCTGGTGCTCTACGTAAATGGCATCGCCATCGCCGTAATTGAACTCAAAAGCAGCCGCGTCGGCATTGGTGATGGCATCCGCCAAAACCTCTCCAACCAACAGCCGGAATTCAACGCCTGGTTTTTTGCCACCAACCAGCTGGTCTTGGCCGGCAACGACTCCGAGGGTCTTCGTTATGGCGCGATCCTGACTCCGGAAAAATACTTTCTCACCTGGAAGGAAGACGAAGACGACAACAGTCGTCTCAAGATCGATAAATACCTGGCCAAGATCTGTAGTAAGGATCGGTTGATTGAGCTGATCCGAGACTTCGTGCTCTTCGATGCCGGCATCAAGAAACTGCCGCGGGTGCATCAGTACGTCGGCATTAAGGCAGCCCAGCAACAAGTTGTGGACCGCCGCGGCGGCATCATCTGGCACACCCAGGGCAGCGGCAAGAGCATCGTGATGGTGCTGCTGGCCCGCTGGATCCTCGCCACCAATCCCAATGCTCGCGTTGTGGTCATCACAGACCGCGATGAACTCGACAAACAGATCGAAGGCGTGTTCGGTGGTGCAGGTGAAACCATCCAGCGCACCAGCAGTGGCCGGGATCTGATGCAGGCCCTGGGCCAACCCCTACCCCGTCTGCTCTGCTCACTGGTCCACAAGTTCGGCGTCCGTGGCGTTGACGACTTCGAAGCCTTCCTTGAACAACTTGAGGCCGAACCAAGCCCGGCCGTGGGCGAGCTGTTCATTTTTGTCGACGAGTGTCACCGCACCCAGAGCGGCAAATTGCACCGCGTGATGAAAGCGTTGCTGCCAGAGGCTGTCTTCATCGGTTTCACCGGGACGCCGCTACTCAAGAAAGACAAGGCCACCAGCCTAGAAATTTTTGGTGGCTACATCCACACCTACAAGTTCAGCGAAGGAGTTGAAGACCAAGTGGTGCTGGATCTGGTCTACGAGGCCCGCGACATTGACCAGCGCCTCAGCTCCCAGGCCAGGGTTGACCAGTGGTTCGACACCAAGACCGCGAGCCTCAATCCCTGGCAGCAGCGAGAGCTGAAGCGCCAGTGGGGAACACTGCAGAGCGTTCTCAGCTCCAAGGCGCGAATGAACCGAATCGTGGCCGACATCCTCTTTGACTTTTCCGTGCAGCCACGCCTGGCGAGTCAGCGCGGTAACGCCATCTTTGTGGCCTCGAGCATCTACGAGGCCTGCCGTTACTTCGAGCTGTTTAACCAGACCGAACTGAAAGGTAAGTGCGCCGTCATCACTTCCTATGACCCCAAAGCATCAGACGTGTCGAAGGAAGAGGTAGGAGCCAATACCGAAACTGACAAGCAATTCATCTTCAATACCTATACGAACTTGCTTGAGGGATTGGCGCCCCAACCGGGGATGACGCGAACCGAGACCTACGAGGAACAAGCCAAGCATCATTTCATCCATCAGCCAGTCCAGATGAAGCTGCTGATCGTGGTCGACAAGCTCCTCACCGGCTTCGATGCACCTTCCTGCAGCGTTCTCTACATCGACAAGTCGATGCAGGATCACGGTCTCTTCCAGGCCATCTGCCGCACCAACCGCCTCGATGGCGACGACAAGCCCTATGGCTGCATCGTGGACTACAAGGATCTTTTCAAAAAGGTTGAAAACGCGATTGCCGTTTACTCCAGCGATGACCTTGACCACTCAGCTGGCGGAGTTGATCCAAATGTGATCCTGCAGGACCGTCTCACCAAGGCAAAAGAGCGGCTAGAGGAGGCATTGGAGCAGGAGGCACTTCTTGCAGAACCCGTTGCGCCTCCAATGGAAGAGTTGGAAATCTTGCACCACTTCTGCGGCAACACTGAATTTGCGGCAGATCTACAGGAGCGTGAGCCTCTGCGGATGGCCTACTACAAGGCTGTGGCTGAACTGACCCGGGCCTATGCAGCCCTGGCTAACGAACTGCCAGACGCGGGCTACTCCCTTTCAGAAGCAAACCGGATCACCCGTCAGCGCGACAAGGCTCTTGATTGGAGACAAGTAATCCGGCTGGGGGCTGGTGAAAACCTTGACCTAAAGGCCTATGAGTCCGATATGCGCTACCTGATCGACTCCTACATCGAGGCGGATCTGCCTAGAAAAATTTCAGCCTTCGACGACATCGGCCTGTTGGAGTTAATCGTCAAAACCGGTGCTGCAGAAGCAATCCAAAAGCAATTTGGCAAGGGGGCAACCAATCGAACCGCGGTTGCCGAAACTATCGAAAACAACGTTCGGCGCACAATCATCAGTGAACGTGCGAATGATCCGGCTTTCTACGACCGCATGTCGGAGCTGCTTGATGAGATCATCCGCTTCCGCAAACAGCAGGCAGATGCCTATGAGGAGTACCTCCGGCGTGTCGCTGAACTGGCCCGCCAGCTCAATCAGCAGACAGCAGACAACACCCCAACCGAACTGGATACGGCTGGCAAAAGAGCCCTGTGGAACAACCTGAACGGGAATCTGAAGCTGGCGCTTCTCATCGACAGCACGGTCCGCCAGGTCAGGCCCGATGGCTGGCGTGGCGTGCAGGCCAAGGAACAACAGATCAAGGCAGCCCTATTCGGTGTGCTGCAGGATGCGGCCGAAGTGGAACGTCTGTTTCCAATCCTCGTGGCACAGCCTGAATACTGATGCCCCGGGTCTACCACAGCCATCAGATAGTGATCGGGGGTTTATCGGTTGAGGTCACCCTTAAGCCGATCAAGAATCTGCATCTTTCTGTAGATCCACCAGATGGAACAGTGCGAATTTCAGCGCCAGAGCAAATGAGTGCAAACCTTATAAGGTCTTATGCCATTGGCAAACTGAGCTGGATTCGCAAGCAGCAGAAAAAGCTTGAAGGACAGCAGCGAGAAAGCCCCAGAATGGTAGTTGAACGAGAGAGCCATCATCTCTGGGGCCGTCGTTTACTGCTTTCTATCCAGGAAGTGGAAGCACCCCCCAGGGTTGAGGTCAATACAAAGCAAATGCTGCTTTTTGTCCGCTCGGGAACAACAGAAGAGAAACGAAGGAGCCTATTAGCTGCCTGGTATCGCGATCAAATCAGGAAGGAAGCTGCGAGCCTGATCAGGAAATGGGAGCAACAACTCGATGTGCGGGTCAACAGGTTGTTTGTTCAGGCGATGACCCGCCAATGGGGGGGCTGCAATCCGGCCTCCGGGAATATCCGTTTGAATACCCACCTAGCCCAAAAGCCAAAGGGTTGTCTTGATTATGTCGTCCTACATGAGCTTGCCCACCTACGAGTGCCCAGTCATGGCGAGGGGTTCATTGCCCTGCTTGATTCCCACATGCCTGAGTGGAAGGATCGGCGCCATTTGCTCAACAACCTACCCCTGATTAGTGGCAAATATCAATAGAAAAATGAAACACACGCCAGATGTCAAGTCGGGGGAACAGTATGAGGAATTGCTAGATGAATTGCTAAGAGAATCCGGGGCTCAAATAAGCCAGCGAAATCAAGAACATTTTGATGAAACGCTAAAACTCTTTCTCCAAGCAGGATGCGGTCAGATAGAGCACAGCGACTGGAGAAATGTTGAAATGATCTCGACCATGTTCGAGATACTTACAGCCAAGCATAGACGTCTTAATCCCTGGAAATACGAAGAATATCGCTACGAAGACGATGCTGTATTTGATCCAGAACCACAAATCCAACAGAAGGAAATATATCCGGGAATCGATCGCTTTGCATTGGAGGTATTGGCCGCCGATCAGCACATTAAAAATGGTCAGAGAACCAAATCACAAAGAGTGACCAAGAATCCAGAGAATGACAATAGCAAGAAAGTAAAAGAGAGACTCGCAAAAACAAGAAAAGGTAATTTGCCCGAGTTAAGGGTCGAAGATATTGCAAAAGGAGGGCTAAGTGGAAAACAAGTCGTTGAGGACTGGGCGAGGAAAAATCCAGGAAAAATTGACAAAGAAAGTGGTGACTTCATGGCAAATCTTGAACTAAGTTTAAGCCGAGCGACATCTCGCACGAAGATAAATTTGGCAAAACAAGGACCAGTCAGCTTCCCAATGAGATGTCACAAAAGTAATAGGGGAAAGTGGGGTAGATACGCACTAATTAAAGAGGGTTCTGCCGGTGGCAAAGACACAGGTAACACATATGGAATTATTAAAACCGATACTGAGAAAGAAATAGCCTAGATAGCTGGCAAAACCTTGTCTTTTAGCTTTACGGTTACCGGCTGAGCTCCATTTAACCAGCGAAGCGATGAGTAAGGATTAACCAGGTACCGCTTGCGAACTGAACCAGGGGAGCTTCTATCAAGAAAGTCGATTCCAGAACGCAAAACATCGGCCTTAATCTGTGCTACAAGCCAATCTCTCCCGCAGTGGAGATGGCGTGTTGCTTCAAGCAGAGGTACAAATCTGTCTGGAACCTTTTGCTGAGAGAGGCGGGCGATATCAGCCTGCATACGATCAAGACGCAGGACGATATCACGCAAAGAAGCCGCAATGTGCGGAATATTTTCCATGTGGATAAGAATCTGTACCTTTATATAATAATAAGTCAGATAATTTTAAGACCCTAAAAAGGATCTGCGCCGCCGAGTTGTTCTGAACTCGTAAAGCTAAATCCAATTACAAGCCAACTTTTGGGTGCCAAAAGGGGGTGGCGCTATCTGACGCTTCTCCACATGCCCACCCGAATACGCCTACGTAGAGAAAAAAAAAGAAAGGCGGGCACATTGTTTTTTGGAGCTCTTTGTTCCGCCTAAGAAGCTTCTAATAATGATTTGCCAATAACAGTCTAGCTATAGCCCTGGCAGTGGCTTCCATCTGGAAGTCATCTAAGTCCAGGAACCTCCAAGTTGCTTGCCAAGCAATTGCTTAATTACTTTCTAAATTCCATGAACATTCTCACTGCTCTTAATTCACTGCTGCCGGAGCTACACAGCTATCGGGATGAAGATCGTCGTTTCCACATGGGTTGCACCTGGCACGCTAGGGACGGACTTAGGGAGTTTCACGACCTCGAACTCCGCTATTCATACAATTCTGAGCGACTTGCTCTTCAAGGGGAACCACGTCCAGATGGCAGTTGGTGCTACACAGAGCCCAATGGACGTATCCACACAATTTCTGTGGAACGCGCCAGAGAGTTTATGGAAAGTACCCACCGATCTGCAACTGTAATGGTTGCAATGCTGGACAAGCTAAGGGATTCAGGCGTACTCGACAACACAGTCGAAGCCGAGGCTCAACCTGTTTAAGGGCTGATTCATCAATCGAAAAACAACTGACTTCCCCATTGCAATACGGGTGGGGAGGTCTTTTTTTTTATGCAATCAAGCAAATGAATGAACCACCAACAAAAGACCAGGAGATTAAGGTCCTGCAGAAGATGTCAGATGGACTTGGCCCTGATTCTTATCTGGGGCCATGGATTCGACAGTCACTGCCATATCTCGCGGATGCAATCAGAGCTGATGTGCCACCCATATCAGCATTTGAGCTCTATGAGCAAGCATCCGCAGATCGATTAGCTGCTGCTGCTTCAAGGCAAATAGCTCATCAGGAAGCACGGCTGATCCTGGATACAGCTCGGCAAAAAGCTGATGAATTGCTACGGCAAGCAACAGCCGATGCCGAACGGATAACTAGCCGAGCGTGGCAAGCAATTCGTCTTGCCATGAAGGAACTAGAAGCCTGAGCAACAAACCAATTCACCCATCAAATCAACTCCAATGACCATCTCACGAATCAACAACCTACCTCAAGAGCAGCCTGGAACTTCCTTACAGCCCTGGTTCCCAGCAGCAATGCTCGGTTGGAAGCACCCAAGAAAGGTGGCCTATATCCATCGGCACGAACAACTTCAAGACCGATGCCTGTACTTCTGGAATCATCAGGAAAACACCCCTGAACCAACCAAGGCTCAGGATCTGATCTTCCTGCTTCAAGATGTCTACGTAGAAACACGTGGGGGATTCAAGTCTCAGAAGTTAGTGATTGACGCAGATCTCGGATTGGACGGATTGATCCGTCTGATCAGTGGCGTCAACACCACCTGTGCCACCACCCTTCTTTCATCACTGTGTGCACTATCGCCAGGTCTTCTCACAAGTCCATTGGCACTTAGGTTGCGTCCAGGAACCAGCCCTGGTGTGGTGATGCCAGCACTCTTCGTTGACAACGAATGGGTGGACGGCAGGCCGATGGCAAGAGATGACAAGGGGCATGCTCTCCCAGCGATCGATCTATTGATCGAAGTGCAGACACTGCTGCGGCACGCCATGGCGGTTGAAATGCTTCCACACCAGATGCGACAAGCGAGGAATCTGACGGCCTGAGTCTGGATCCAGCTCATCTAATTGGAACCCACCAGCGATCACCATTGATTGACTGGCAAGGTGCGAGAGATCCCCCTTGGTGTTGTGCCAGGGGGGATTTTCGTTTGAACGTTCGAGTCGTTCTGGGTTCCCTGCCCTGCACTTCCGCAGGGCTCACTTCCGGTTTATTAACCGGCTTCAACTCAATGGCCCATCAATTTTCTTCTGGAGTTTTCTGTTACAACAAGCCTGCGTGGCACCGGTTGGGTGTAGTTGTCGATGGCACCCTCTCTGCACGAGAAGCATTCCGTGTTGCCAATGCTGATTTCCATGTGGCAGGACGACCAGTTTTTGATGCTGACATGCAACCGATCACTGGCTACCAAGCGGTCACTCGCATGGATACAGGCAACACTTTGTCCGTGATGGCAGAGACTTACACACCGATCCAGAACGAATCGCTGATCAGAATTGCAGAAGCACTCCATGAGGACATCAGCATCGATTCCGTCTGCGTTTTATCCGATGGTAAAAAGGTCACCTTTACAGCAAGGGTCCGCGGTGCAGAGGGGGACGTAGTTCCAGGTGATCCAGTGCAGCAATACCTCGTTGGTTGTACCAGCCATGATGGCTCAATTCCCTTCCAGCTAATGTTCTCCCCGATCCGTGTGGTCTGTCAGAACACTCTCTCATCAGCTCTTGGTTTGGCTAGCAGCCAACGCTATCGCGATAGCAGCATTCGCATTAGGCACACCAAGAACGCTGATAGCCTTCTTGCAAGGCTTCCCGAGCTGGTTGATGTGAGGCGGCGTCAATTCATTGGCGGGCTTGCGGAGCTTCGGCATATGGCAGCGACTCCATGCTCCATGACCCAGTTTCGCCAGTACATTACCGATGTATTTGCTGAGCAGCTCCAAGGTACTGTCAATGATATCCGCGGTGACAAAAGCACTGAACGGCCCAAATTTCTGGAGGATTTGCCTTGCTGGCCATCGCTACTGAGTAAGTTCGAAGGAACAGCAGTTGGATCAGATTTAAGGGCTAGCTGTAATACTGCATGGGGGGCATATCAGTCGGTTACTGAGTTTCTCAGTCATGAAGCTGGGCGCGCCAAACAAACTGAACAAGCCACACGGCAGCGCTTTGAGTCGCTGTACTGGGGCAAGAGCGCCGTATCTCTCCAGCGTGCACATTCCTTAGCGCTAACTCTGATATAAGCGCGAAAGGGGAGTGTAATCCGCTCCCCCTCTATCTTTCAATAGCATGCTTAGAGTCACACACCCTGGGTCTGGGATTCACCCTTGGGGTCATTGCAACTCAGAGATTCACCCCCCGTATCACCCCCGCGGGTGATACGGGGGCGGCTGCAACATGATACATTGGATAGGTCAAACGGTGTGATTTGCGCCACAATCACAAAATTATGGGAATTTATTCATACTTGTTTCCAGGGGACGAGGGGGCACTCGCGGATATTTTCTGGAACACAAATAATTCGTCGGCAAACTCCTCCACTACACCAGCCAAGTCATATTCAATAGACACTTCTAATAGCAACGTAGAAGGGGAAGCCATAGTTATTATAGTCAGCACAGCAAATGTTTCTGCTGGAACTAAAGTTTATTACTCTTTATCTGGCGGCGGGATTTCCAGTTCTGACTTGTCTGATGGCAAATTATCAGGTTTCGGAATAGTAGGGCTTGACGGTAAATTTAGTTTTGCTACTAAACTTGCAGACGATCTTACTACAGAGGGCAGTGAAACTCTTGAGATTAAACTGTATGCGTATTCGGATTTTTCTGGTCAGCTAGGTTCAACTGCTTATGCAGTAATTAAGGACTCCTCACTTGCTCCAACTAAAAATTCATTTGGGACACCGATTACATATACAATTTCCCCATCAGTAGCTACTATTAGCGAAGGTGAAAACCTATCTACAACTGTAAAAACAACAGGTGTCGCTACAGGAACCATTCTTTATTACACGCTGTCTGGCACGGGTATTGATGCAGCAGATTTCTCTACTGGTGCACTAAAAGGTTCTGGTACTGTTGGCAATGATGGAAAGTTCAGCTTATCCCATACATTAGCAAATGATCAGACACCAGAAGAGAAAGAAATAATAAGAATTAAACTATTTAATGATTCATCTCTTACATCTCAAGTCGGGTCAACTGCTTCTGTAGTAGTTGCTGATTCTTCCTGGACAACAGCAAAAAACAATTCATATTTTGCAAGCACCCCAATTCGCCACAGTTACCCAGGCAGAACCACTGGAGAATTTAAAAATACGTATGCGTTTGCCGCACTTCAAAGAGACGGTTCCGTAGTTACATGGGGGGATTACAGTTATGGAGGTGATAGTAGTAAAGTTTCAAATGAGCTGACTGGTAGCGTCAGCCAAATCTTTTCGACTGACACTGCTTTTGCGGCCCTCAAGAGCGATGGCTCAGTAGTTACCTGGGGGGATTATAAATACGGTGGAGATAGTAGTTCTGTACGAAGCCGATTATCAAGCGGCGTTAGTCAAATTTTCTCAACAAAATATTCCTTTGCTGCCCTTAAGAATGATGGCTCTGTCGTTAGCTGGGGGGGTAGTTTATCCGGTGGCAATAGCAGTTCTGTTGCAAGCAAACTTACAGGCGGCATTACTCAAATTTTTTCAACCTCAGGGGCATTTGCGGCACTCAAGAGTGATGGATCAGTAGTTACCTGGGGAAGTAGTTACGACGGCGGAGATAGCAGCTCTGTAGCTAGCAGTATCAATAGTGGAATTGTTGATATATTTACCAATCAAAATGCTTTCGCAGCACTTAAGACTGATGGCTCTGTTATCACCTGGGGTGCCAGCTCGTCTGGGGGTGATAGTAGTGCGGTAGCAAGGCAGCTCTTGAGTGGAGTCATTCATATTTTCTCAACCAAAAGTGCCTTCGCCGCTCTCAAGAGTGACGGATCAGTAGTTACCTGGGGTAGTAATGGTTACGGTTCATTTGGAGGTGACAGTAGCGCTGTAGCAAGTAAGCTCGCAAGCGGTGTGAGCAAAATTTTCTCCACTGATGATGCTTTTGCCGCACTTAAGAGTGACGGATCGGTTGTTACCTGGGGGAGTTCTCTCAGTGGCGGAGATAGTAGTTCTATATCTAGTTTGATCAAGGGTGACGTTATCAACATATTCCCCGCTGCTAGTGCCTTTGCCGCTGTCAAAATCGATGGGTCGGTTGTCACCTGGGGTGACTCGTACTCTGGGGGAGATAGTAGTTCTGTTGCGACAAAACTTTCAAGTGGAGTAAATAATATTGTGTCAAGTTACGGTGCTTTCGCTGCCCTAAAGGCCGATGGTTCGGTTGTTACGTGGGGAATTTCCAGCCAAGGTGGCGATAGCAGCCTTGCTGACGGCGATCTAACTAGTAATGTAACCAACATTTACTCTACTTATTCTGCTTTTGCAGCTCTCAAATCTGATGGATCAGTAATTACATGGGGCAACGCCAATAATGGTGGTGTTAAAGATCTAAAGGTCGTTGATCGTCTTAATAGTAAGGTGGTTGGACTGGTAACTCCTTTTACAAATGATATTTTTGTGCCAACATATGTGATATCTTCTTCTTCCTCGTCCATCAATGAAGGTGAGAGCCTATCCATATCGCTGACTACCACGGGGATTGCAACCGGTTCTGCTTTTTACATTGGAGTGTCTGGTGCAGGGATAGATGCAGAGGATTTTTATAGTTATTATGACAAAGGATTTATTGATTCTAACGGTAGAGTGAGTTTTAGTCTCGATAGCAAAAAAGATAATTTAACAGAGGGCCTTGAATTGTTGAATATCAAATTGTTCTCTGATTCTGGCCTCTTAACGCAGGTTGGGAATGCTAAATCTATTGCTATTAATGATACGTCGTTGACCTGGGTGAAGCCAACATTTTTGATAGCACCGTCTTCGGCATCCATCAGTGAGGGGCAGACACTAACTACCACAATTAAAACTACAGGGATTGATGTTGGCTATCGCCTCTACTACAGGCTTACAGGCGTTTCTGCCTCCGATCTATCCTCCGGCACGCTCACAGGCTCAGGAGTTGTTGGAGATGATGGAACATTTAGTTTTGCCCATACTTTAGCTAATGACCTCACCACTGAAAGTGATGAGCTTTTGGGGATCCAACTTTCGCAATGGCCCGATTCATTTTGGGATGAATCAAAAGTATTTGCTAGCACTTCGATTGCCATACGCGATACTTCTACAACGCCAATCAGTTACGTAATCACACCCTCAGCGGCCACCATCAATGAAGGCGCAACCCTAACTACTACAGTCACGACAACTGGCGTTGCACAAGGCACCACGCTTTACTATTCCCTTACAGGCACTGGTATTAATGCTGCTGATTTCACTGCTGGTGCACTAACAGGATCAGGCACTGTTGGTATTGATGGAAAAATCAACTTCTCTCATACTCTTGCTAATGATCTGATAACTGAGGGACTAGAAACTTTAGAGATTAAACTCTTCTCTGATGCTGATCGAACTGTTCAGGTGGGGGCAACTGCTTCTGTAGCTATAGCTGATACCTCTTTGATTGTTGCGCCTACACCAAAATCTGATTACTTGCCAACCCTATCTCAAGGCACGTCTAATGAAACAATTGCTGTTTCCTTTGATCATTCCGGTGGCGTACAAGTACTTCGGTCACAAGCCGGTAGCTCGCTAAGCAATATTATAAGAAGTGATATCAATATAGAGAAAAAGCAATTAGTAGATAAAACTGGAGTGCTTCTAAACTCCTCCCAGCTTGATTTTACCCTGAACCTCGCAAAACAAAAGGATAAAGACAACACTTACTTCTACGCTAGCTCGGCCAATGCCTATGTAGACCTGTCACTGGTGGGCAGCGACTTGGCAATCACTTCAGGCAAGGCCCTGGCCTACTACGTGGGTGATTCGGCTAACGGCTACAAAGCATTTACCTATGACCCAATCAAAAAAGAAGGTGCCCGTTTCTTTGACACCAATGGGGACGGAATAGCCGACTATGCATCCTTGCGCTTCGTTGATGGCGGCTATGGCGATAAGGATGGTGTCAAGAATGGTGCGATCGTTGATCCTGGTGCTGCTGCAGCAGCCAGCATCAGTGCCAGCCTCAGCTCTAGCGGCCAATCTCTACTGGTGAAGGATGCTAATAAGGGCGATGCCAAGGTGGCCGTCAACCTCAAGGCATCCTTGCGCAGTCGTGCTGCCACAGCCAATGAAATTGGCTACATCGTTTTAAATGATGGCGATGCAGTTACCTTCAGCACTCTCACCGATCGCGCACAAGTTCTATTCTCCAACCTGCAATCTGGTGATGTGCCGGACCTGAACAGCTTCAGCTTCCAGCGTCAACTCAGCCTGGTGAATGGCCAGAGCCTGCGCCTCTTTGAAACCTCGAACACCACTCTGGCAGCCCTGGCGGCAGGCAAGGCTTCAATCGAAGCCCTGGGTAGCAGCTTCCAATGGTTAACCAGCACGGTAACGGCAGGGGTTGCCTCCTATAACTCAACAAGTGGGCTCAACTTCACACTCGAACTCAGCGGTGCTGCCCTTGGCCTTGGTCAGCTCCTCGCCCAGGAGCAAGCCAATGCACCCGTGCTGGACTTCACAGGAATGGGCGGCAAAACCCTCTCGGCCAGTTACGTTCTAGCCCGGGAAGCTTCATATAGCTCAAGCTTGAGCTTTTATCGTGTGCAGGATGTACTTGGAACTGTCAAGGACACCACAACGGGCCTCTCCTATCGACCTGGTGACACCGATTACTTAAATGTCGCCAAAACCAACATGGTTAGCAGCCTTAGCAATCTTGCGGTCGCCAATCTTCAGACTGGCTCAGGCAGCCTCAGCCTCAACGAAACCACTTATCTGGCACCGATGGCGGTGTTGAATGGCGGCGAAACCTACTTTGCCTTTGCCGCTGCCAATAGCGATGGCCTAGCCCACTTCCGCAGCCTCGGTGATAACACCATTGGCCTAGAAGATATCCGCGGCGGCGGCGATCTAGACTTTGATGATTTGATCTTTAGTATTACTCCAACGCAACTAGTCTGAAATTAATATTAGTCAAAGGCCAGTCATCCTTCCGCTAGTTGGGTTCCAGTCTCTGTGCAGTCACTGTGACTGGAGGGCCGCCTACTTCCTCCCCCCGGTAGCAATCGGCCCATGTACGGCCGGGGGCGCTCAGCTCAGCAACAACCGGCACCGGCCTAATCGACCCTGATACTGGAATCACCATTGCATCAGCTGGTGGTGCCCACCTGAATTGGAATGCCTCCAGCAGTGCCTCCCGATAGAGGTCCAGGTGCTTTTCCGGAACTGACAGCACGATCTCGTCGTGCAGGAAGCAACGGATTTGAGAGGCCATCTCCAGGGGTAGGCGGAGGATCCCCTCTGCCATCCATTCCCTGGTGGTGGATTGGCCAAGGTAGGCCGGTGCCTGAGTGAACGCCTTGCTTTCCCCGTTCCGCATCCCCTTGGTGTGGTGGCCTGTGTACAGCAGGCGTCCAAAGCCATTCTTTAGGGGACGACCTGTTTGGCCAATCGCTACAACCCGATCAATCCAGCGATGAACTGCTTTGTGACGCTGGCGATGCGCATCTAGAAATCGCTCACAATCAGCAAGCTCAATGCCCGTTTGGTTGTGCATTCCCCTGGCCTGCTGGTTGTACCTTGTCCCGTGGCCCAGGGCCTTCGCCATGGTTTTGGGGATGTTGAACTGAGCCGCTAGCTCCTTATTGATGTCCCGGTTCGGGTCATCAAAGATATCCAAGTAAACCGGATCCTGGCTCCACACCGCCACAGCCCGGGCATCAGCTTTGCTCAGGTCGATTGCTAGCAGCAAGTGGTCATGTTCATCAGGAAGAAATACTTCCCGCTCTGCGGCGTTTGCTCCGTGCTTGCCAAATACCGTCAGGCCGGGATTGGTGATGCTGCAGCGGCCGGTGGCCTGGCCGGGAAATACCGACGGATGGACCCGATCGTCAGTGGCGTGGCTGAGCACATTGCCGTAGGTGCTGCGGCTACTAACCAGCCCTCCAACGGTTTCACAGAGTTCCACCACAGCCTGCTTGTCGGCATGCTCATTGGCCAATTTCTCCATAACCTCAGCCTTAATACATGGAATTCCACCGGGGGTCAGCGGCAGAGTGATGCCGAGATCAGCGAAGGCTGCGGCAATAGCAGTTTTGCCAGCAGCAGTGGAGTGGGGGGAGCTCCATTTCCCATCCTTTTTCAGCACCCGCTGGGGCAGACCGATGGCCTCGAGCTGCAGGGCACCAGCGGCAACACGCTCCTGCCGCGCAGCCTCGCGGCGCTCGATCTCAGGTCGATCAATGCGGAAGCCCACCAGGGTGATGCCATGCACCAGCCGGCCCATCAGCCGCATTTCCCTGGCTTGATAGGGGTTGAGCTGGCCACCAGGGCATTGGCTGTTAAACACGGCCCGGCCAGCGGCAACATCCCCGCGCAGGTAGGAGTTGTAATCCGGATCTACCTGGGGGATTAGCCCGTAGCCAGCCATCTCCAACTGCTTGGGGCTTCCTTCGATGCCGTTGGCCTTGGCAGCAGTGCGGGCCAACTTGGCCAGGTCGTCAGTTTTGCCGGGGAGCCCGCGGCGCTCGGCTGCTGCAGTCAGCCCCAGCTGGCGAATGTACCGATCTGGATCCAGGTCTTCCCGATTGGGGTGGGCCAGGGTTTCCAGCACCATTGTGTCGATCAACATTCCTTGCTCACTCATCTCAAGCAGTTGCAGCCCGTGGTGAATGGCTAGGGCTAGGAAGTCGAACCCAAATCCGTTGTGGGCCACCAGTGGTCCTACATGCTCGAGCAGCTGCCGAGGGTCGGTGTTGTTGCCGTGATCTGTGCCCACCAGCCGAATAAATGGGGTGGCCGGATCTGGCGTTGCCCAAAGCTGATCGGCGCTGCAAGTTTCCATGTCGATCACCAAGGGCTTGGTGTCATCTGCCAATAGCAAGGGCTCTGAAGGAACCGATCTAAAAAGTTGAGCTTCTGGTGTAGGTTCTCGAAGAGACCCGGCGGTTTCGGCAGTATTAACCCATTGCGGCTGTTTGGAATTCAGACTTGGTTGCTTATTAGGGGTAATGCAGTAAGGCAAAACAGCCGAAACAGCCGTCGCCACATCACGCTGCACTGGCAGATCGCTTGCCACCACTTGAATTTTACTGTTGTCAGTTTCGATCGGCAGTTTTGTTTTAATACACGCTGTAGTATCAATCGCAGGTACATTTTGTATTGATATTTGTTGGGCTTCTAGTGGTTTGGGTGGTTTTGAAATATGGGCGTCGGCAGTTTCGGGGTCTACTTCAATGAGGTTCCAGCACCAGGATCCAGAGGGTGGTTTGAACTCCGGTCCACAAGCAAGGCGAACTCGGTCGTTGAACTTGTGCTTGCCGAGTATTCGCCCCGCCCTCCCCGCATGCTCTTCGTCGACCCAATTACAAAACAATCGATACAGGTTTGCTCTTAGAATGCACTTCGGCCCCCTGTCACCTACGCGGGTATGCTCCGCCAAGAACATACGTACGCGATCCGTCTTTTCAGCAAAGGCGTTTTGCCGCTCCCTATCCAATGGAAGAAAACTTCCACGCAGCATGCGCTTTTGTAGCGCCTCTACCATCAGCCGTAAAATACCGGGTATCTCATCACGAAGGATTTTTTCTTCAATTGTTTTGTCCTCACGTCCTTCGAAGCTGTTTGGGAATTTGAAGTGAGCCACCCTGGCTAAGAACGCACTACTACTTTCACTAGCGGCCGGAACCGTATTTGCACTGAAAACCAACATGGCCTGATTGCGCATGGTAAATCGATGACCATGCTTGCGCTGAGCTTCAAATTCATCGCCCCCGGTCAACACCTTAACGAGGGAAAGATCCTGAAGATCTTCCGCGGATAAATCAGCAAAGGTATTCAATACTTTGCCAAAAAGACTACTACTGGCAAAACGATCGCCCCCAGATCTGCTCAGGTCATGGAGGCTGACATTCGATCGAAGGTGGGCGCCAACCAGGTTATTGAGTATTCGAATCCATGTGGATTTTCCTGATCTGGTCGGTCCTGTCAGGAACGCAATCATCCTTGGCCAAGCCGATAAATCCAACATTTGGCTGCAAACATCAAGCAGGCTTTCCAGCTGACCGGGGGCCACATCTTCCACCCACTGCAAGAATGTGGGACACCCAGCATTGGGGTCCCAATTGTGCGGTAATTGAATTAATGTCAGATGCGCCGGTGAGTGCTCCTGAGCCTCAAGACTCTGCACATTAAGCAGACAGTTCTTGAAATTGATTACTGGCTTCTTTTGCTGGAAAGGAATCACCTTTCCCTCCGTCTTCAGTTGCGCCAACCCAAGGTTGGTAACAGTGTGTTCAAACTCGGGACGGTAGTCATCCCCCAAGGTTTCCGACAACAGGCGTGTCCACCACAGGCTGCTGCCGTTATGGAATACGCCATTGTGGTAGACGGCTATCGTCTGGTCGCCACTCATCGCTAGGTGATGTTCTGAACCTAGATATTCCCAGCAGCTCAGTGATTTAAAATTGTTGCCATCGAAGAATCCACTTAATTTGGCTGGCCGCTTTGGTGCCCGAATTGCTCGGTGTTCAACTGCGGTGTCAATCAGGTGGCGCAGTACTTTTACTCGTCTTTCGAGTGTTGGTTGACGGCCGAGTAAATCATCCAAGCCGTCACTCGAGCCCCCGTTGCCCGGGTTGATTAGGAAGCGGACAGACCGAGCCATCAGCTCACCCAATAAATATTTCATAAGTCGCCGTGCTGCCTCCCAGACCATCCATTTACTTGCTACGTCTGCATCGAACGCCACCAGTACGTCTCGGCCCTCAACAGGCAACGCAAGTAAATCGTCGCTCGGTTTCTGGTCATTACTCCAACCCCAGCAGCCCGCCAACCCAAACGGAATCGCAAATGGAGTATCCGGATTGATCGTCGATGCCGCAGCCTGAAACTGCTTGGTACCCTCAACAAGCAGAATTGGAATATGTGTGTTTGCCCAATCCCTTTTGAAAGCATCGTCCACCCCGACAATGCCCCCACTGCCCTTGGGGAATAGGTAGCGCGTGGCACGCCCATCTTTTTGCGGGATTGCCGCATTAAGCCGGATTTGTGGTACTCGTTTTCCACTTACGGTGGTCCATGTCGTGGCCATACAAGGCACTGCCTTGCCACCCCAACCCCGCAGCTCTAGGGGGAGATCCCCCGGTTCAGAGATAGTTTCCCAAAGCTCAATTCGATCGTCGCTTATTGCGCTGGCTAGAAGTATCTGGCGGTGCTGCTTACTAAGCTGAGTGCGCGATGCTCGCCCAGCACCGACTAAATCGATACCAGTATCAAACTTTTTTTCGCCTCGTAACTGATCAGTTGCTCTGTCTAATTCGTTGGACCCGAGGATGCTCAATTCAGGCAGAATCGAAGTAGTTTCGACCTGGTTTGTGTTTGCTGGTGCCATAATAGATTAAGAATTTGTCCTCTTCTCCCGGTTCGCACCCGGGTTTTTTATTGCTTGAGAGCCTTGTTTTTTGCTAAAGGGGTGGGACTCCTAGGCCAGTAAGCACCTCAACCTGCTGCTCTTCATCTTGGCTTTGAAGAAGTTTGCGAATCGTGGCGCTTTTGCTTGTATTTGCCAAGTAGGCCAGCTTGCGGATCCTGTCGTGTAGATCTTTGTCGGTCCGGACTACAAATGTGTGAGAGTTCATGGCCTCAAAGCGGTGGTGTATTCGTAGAAGTATTGAATACAAAAATGATCATAATTCCCCCTAATCTGTGGTTTATTTTTCTTCGGGCCTAAATCTTGGAAATGATTTTCATCGGTGCTTGGTTTACTTCCCTTCAATCTCCGCCGTAAAGCCATCCTTGTCAAACCGCAGAATTCATGTAGGCATCTACTTGTCGACATAAAAAAGATGTCGATGACTCAGGAAAGTGGTGTTTGACTATTTCCTCTATGCATCACAGGATATTGATCAAGTCTTTATTGATCTAGTGGAAGCTGCTCTTTTTGTCTTACCCCGGATGATCCACGGCTTTCGTCGGGGGCAATTGTGAAAAGCATTTTGGTCATTGCTGATGCGGCATGAAGATGTTGAATCTTTCCTTTGATCTCTCCATTGCAAAGGCACCTTGCCAGGCACTAGGGGATCGGATTTCGTTTTCAGTTATTCATCGCTGCCGCCACGGTCTGTTCCTGCAGATACGTACAGCAAATCACGATAAATCCCTGCTATCAGAGGCATTTAGATCGCCTACTCCATTTGGGGATGCGGCCTGTGAACTTTCCTGGTTTTGGGACAGTGTCGTCGCTGGCCTGGAGCTAATTCGCCTCGGTATTAAATCGATTGCTGTGCTTATCTGCGGCCCGGAGTTCATTCACAACTGCCCAGTATTTGTGATCGTGGTCTGCTGATGAGTAAGCAATATGAGCTGATGACAGTAAGGGAGATTTTGCTTGCGCGTCTCAAAACCTACGAGGAAGAGGTTCGATCTGGTCGCCACGTTCCGCCACCACCACGGAACTCAGCGCCATTGAAAACACCGCCCGTTGCTGGTGGGCCGGAAGCTCCCTGAAGAAGTGTGGATCTTCTAGAGCTCGCTTAGCTATTGGATTTACTTCCGGTGCTTTGTTCCGTCTGAGCGCCTCGATCCTCTGCCGCTGCTCTGCCACGGCTGCTGCCATTGCCCGATTCTCTGGATTGCGTGCGGCCATGCTCTCCATCTCTTCTAACTCTTTAGTTTTTGCGGCGGCGGCGGGGTCCTCCCCTTGCGGCTGTTCTAGGAGCGCAGCCAGCCTTCGGGCTTCTGCCGCACACGCCTCAATTACGACTGGCAGGATCCGATCTTCTCTTGCACCACCGCGTGCTTCACAGAGGCGATGACGGCAACGCCACCAAGCAACTCCATTCGATGAGTTTCGGCGCAAAAGGTGGTCACATGATTTGCATCGCAGCAATCCAGTCAGGCCATGGGCCACTTCGGTGACGGTGCCACCGCCCCTAAATTTGTTGGTTGGACGCTTAAGCAGATCTGCCAGCTCCTGCCAATCTGGTTCAGAGATCAGCGCTGGGTGCTGGTCGTAGTGGATCTCCCCCCATTGCTGATTCCAGCCCTTGCCCGATTTCAGATTAAGTCGGTGGCCTATGTGGCCGCGGATCACTGGATTTACAAACCACGCTTGCAGATTTGACGCAGCTGGCGTCCATTCGCACCATGCCGGCATCGAGCGACTAACAGCAGAGAAGGACCCCAGGCCGCGCAGCTCGGTTATTACTCGCAGTGCCTGGCTCCATTGATCTGGATTCGGCTCTAAGTGGTGGTTGGGGCCGCCCCGGTAGCCGAATGGCTTACGGCGGCGCAGGTGGCGACCTTCAGCTCGGTAGACCGAAAACTGGCGCCGGAGACGCATTGACAGCATCCGCGACTCCATCTCTGCCAGACCGGTCTGCAACCTCGCCATCAGGAATCCCTGGGGTGTCGCCGTTTCAATTACGCCACCGTCCAGCGCTCTGACGGAAACACCGTGCTCTTCGCACTGGGCCAGCAGTGCATCTGTGTACGCCGCGTCTCGCCCCAGGCGATCCACGCGGGTCACGAGTAGCTCGGTGGCTTGACCAGCCTTCACCATCGCCATCAGCTCAATCAGGCCATCTCGATCGGTACTGCGCCCGGTTTCGATGTCTGTGATCACACGGCGGCAGCCCGCTGATTCAAGGCGGCTTACCTGCGCCGGCAAGCTGTCTGCTTGATCGTCCTTGCTGACTCGGGCGTAGCCGATGGAGCCCATAGAGTCAGTCAAGAACGCCCACCCAGGCTAGCTGCGCTATGTCCACCTATTCCTTCGACGTGGTGAGCGATTTTGATCGCCAGGAGCTGGTCAACACCCTCGACCAGGTGCGCCGTGACGTGGGGCAGCGCTACGACCTCAAGGACTCAGGCACGGAGATAGAGCTGGAGGAAACCAGCTTCACGATCACTACCGCCAGCGACATGTCTCTGCAGGCCGTAGAAGATGTGCTGCGCCAGAAGGCCACCAAGCGGGATCTCTCGCTCAAAATCTTCGATTTCCAGACCCCAGAAGCGGTTGGCGGCAACCGGGTCAAGCAGGTGGTCAAGCTGCGCAAGGGCCTCACCCAGGAACTGGCTAAATCCCTGAGCAAAACCGTCCGCGACGAACTCAAAAAGGTCACCGTGGCGATCCAGGGCGACAGCCTGCGGGTGACAGGCAAAAACAAGGACGATCTCCAGCAGGCCATCCAGCTGCTCAAGGCCCAGGACGTGGACGTGCCGCTCCAGTTTGAGAACTACCGCTAGCCATGCTCCCTGGCCTAAGCACGGTTGCTGGCCAAGGCAGGAGCTGGTTTCGAGCCCTTGCGCTCCTGGCTGTAGGGGCCAATTGTGTGGGATTGCCGGCCCAGGCCAATGTGCTCCAGGAGCAGGGCCAGCGCTTTCAGCCGATCTGGTCGGCCAAGGGCATGGTGGCGAGCCAGGAGCTGATCGCCTCCGGGGTGGGCGCCCAGATCCTGCGCCAGGGGGGTAATGCGGTAGATGCAGCCGTGGCCACCTCCTTTGCCCTGGCCGTAACCCTGCCCCAGGCCGGCAATTTGGGCGGGGGCGGTTTTCTGGTGGCCTGGCTGCCCGGCGCCTCGCCGGCCCGGCAGCGGGGATGTTTGGCGGCGGCCAATCCAGAGGTTCCTGCGGGCAAGGGCACCGCAGTGGCCGTCGATTTTCGCGAGACGGCCCCCCTGGCGGCCCAGCCCCAGCTTTTTCTGAAGGCCGATGGCAGTGTCGACCGGCAACGGACCAGCCGCAGCCTGCTCAGTACCGGGGTGCCAGGCACTCCCGCGGGCCTGTTGTTGAGCCAGCGCTGCTACGGCCGCCTGCCCTTGGCCGCCGTAATGGCACCGGCCATTCGCCTGGCCGACCAGGGCTTCCCCGTGGGTAAGGCCCTGGCCGATTCCCTGGTGCAGGCGGCACCCTTGCTCCAGGCCGACCAGCTCTCGCGCCGCATCTTCTTCCACCCCCCGGCCCGGCCTGGCGGATCGCCCATCCCCTATCGCCCGGGGGAAATCCTGCGCCAGCCGCTGCTGGCCGCCAGCCTTCGGCGCATCGCCCTGGCGGGGGAGCGGGGCTTCTACCAGGGGCCCACCGGCTCCGCCCTGGTGCAACTTATGCGCAGCCGCGGCGGCCTAATTAGCCAGCTCGACCTGGACCGCTACCGGGCCCAGTTACGGCGCCCCTTGGTGGGCCAGTTTCGGGGCTTGCCGGTGGTCACCATGCCTCCCCCCAGCGGCGGTGGTGTCACCTTGCTGCTGTTGCTGCAAATTCTGGAGCCCCTCGATTTGGCCGCCCCTGGCCTCAATAGCGCCGCCACCATCCACACCATGGTCGAGGCGTTGAACCTCGCCTACCGCGACCGCAACCAATGGCTCGGCGATCCAGATCAGATCCCAATCCCCCTGGAGCGCCTGCTCAGCCGGAGCTACGCCGACCAGCTCCGCCAATCAATCAATACCAGGCGCCATCGGCAGGCCATTGAGCTTGCCAAGGCTGCCAGTGGGGTGACCGGCGGCACCAACACCACCCACCTTTCGGTGGTGGATCGCCAGGGGGGGCTTGTGGCCACCACCACCACCTTGAACTTCGCCTATGGCAATGGGGTGAGCGTGCCAGGAGCGGGATTCTTGCTCAACAATGAAATGGATGATTTCAGCTTCAAAGCCGGCACTGCCAACGCCTATGGGTTGGTGCAGGGGATGGCCAATTTGGTGGCCCCGGGCCGCAGACCCTTGAGTTCGATGACCCCCACCCTGGTGTTGCGCCCTGATGGCAGCCCCTGGTTTGCCACGGGAAGCCCGGGCGGCAGCCGCATCATCAGCACCGTGCTGCAGGTGCTCCTAAATCGGATCGTGCATGGCCTGAACCTGGCCTCGGCGGTGGCCGCACCCCGCATCCACAGCCAGCTCTGGCCCGACCAAATCAACATCGAACAGGGCATCAGCCCAGACACCCAGCACCTACTCGAGGCGATGGGCCACCTGCTGGAGCAGGGCCAGGCGATGGGCTCGGCCAACAGTGTTGAGGCCTTGCCACGGCAGCAGGGGCGCTGGACCGGCAGCCTGGGGGTGGCGGATCCCAGGCGCCTGGATGCGGCTGCGGTGGCTGAATGAATGGCCTAGCTGGCCGATCCGGTCGGCTGGCTAGGGGCGGTAAGCAGGTTGATGGCGGAGAAGGCCATGCCAATGCCAAAAAGCATGCCTACGGCCCAGATGCTGTCGCTCGGCCATTCGGCGATCAGCATTACCCCCAGGATCGCGGTGACGATGCCGTCGACCAGCACCAAGCCCCGCGCCGCGCCTTGGCCGGTGGCTGAGGCGGCCAATTCCATCACCCCTTCGAAGGCCAGCAGGAAGCCCACAAACAGGGTGAGGCTCACCTCGCTATCGATCGGGAAGGCCAAAACCCAAATGCCGCCGCCCACGTAGAGCAGGCCAGATAGGAGCCGAAAAAGCTTTGCTTTGGCATCGCCTTCGCCGGTCAGACGCAGGATTTG
>NZ_JAGQBV010000017.1:0-42444 GCF_024345815.1 Cyanobium sp. HWJ4-Hawea
CCAGGCAGGCATTCCAAATGCATGGAATTGCCAAGGCTGATCTCAAGGAGGTGATTGGCACAATCGTGCGTCACATGGGCTCCACCCTGGCGGCCTGTGGGGATATCAACCGCAATGTGATGGCTCCCGCCGCCCCCTTTGAACGTGGTGGCTACCCGGCTGCCCGTGAATTAGCGGATCAAATTGCCGACCTGCTCACACCCCAGGCAGCGGAGGGCTCATACCTCGACCTGTGGGTAGATGGGGATCTCAGCTACAGAATCAAGCCGGCAGCAGCAGTTAAGAAGGTCAAGGCACGCCAGCAGGAAGGTGCGGTCTTCAGTGGCGATGGCTCTGAACCCCTCTACGGAAGCACCTACCTGCCCAGAAAATTCAAGGTGGCCGTCACCGTGCCCGGCGACAACTCCGTGGACCTGCTCACCCAGGACATTGGTTTGGTGCTTTTTTGCGATCCCCAGGGCCGGCCCCAGGGTTGCAATGTCTACGTGGGTGGTGGCATGGGCCGCACCCACAACAAGGAGGAGACATTTGCTCGCACGGCGGATCCCCTGGGCTACGTGGCCTACCCAGATGTGCTCGATTTAATTCAGGCAATCGTTGCTCTTCAGCGAGATTTCGGAGACAGGCAGCAGCGCCGCCATGCCCGGATGAAATATCTGATTCACGATCGGGGCGTCAACTGGTTTAGGGCTGAATTACAGGAGAAATACTTCAAACACCCCATCAAGGGGATGCGGGTAGAGCCAAAGGCCAAGCTCGAGGATTACCTGGGTTGGCAGCGCCAAAGTGCGGGGCTTTGGTTCGTTGGCATACCAATTCTCTGCGGCCGCCTGGCGGGTGACTTGAAGCGGGGCCTGAGGAATTTGGTAGAGACCTACCAACTAGAGGTGCGCGTAACCCCCAACCAAGACCTACTCCTCTGCAACATCGGCAATGCCCAGCGCAAAACCGTGCGCGACGCCCTGATCAAGCTTGGCTTTGAAGCGCCCGAGGCACCGGCACCCCTCGCCCGCCATGCCATTGCCTGTCCGGCCCTGCCGCTCTGTGGCCTAGCCGTTACGGAGGCTGAACGCATCCTTCCCAGCGTGTTGGAGCGCCTGGAGCGCCAATTTGCCAGCCTTGGCATTGAGCGATCCGTGCTGGTGCGAATGACGGGCTGTCCCAATGGCTGCGCCCGCCCCTACATGGCCGAGATTGGCTTGGTGGGCAGCGGGCTAGATCAATACCAGCTTTGGCTGGGGGGCACACCCAACCTCAGCCGGCTGGCCGAGCCTTACCTCGAGAAGATGCCCCTCGACCAGCTGGAAGCCACCCTTGAGCCCCTGCTTAGGGCCTGGAAGGATGTCGGCGGACGCCGCAGCTTCGGGGAATTTGTTGAGCGCTCGGGTCGCCCCGCCGTCGAGCAGCTGCTGGCCCATTAGGCAGGAGCCCTGCCGTAGCAGGCCATGGGTCGCTTACTGCGCCAGGCCCACAGCTGGTCCCCATGGCTGAAATGCCACCACTCATTGGGGTGTTGGGCAAAACCAGCCGAGGCCATGGCGGCCGCAAGCAATTGCCTCTGCCGGTGCCACTGGCCTTCAGGAGATTCTGGATTGGTTATCGCCATGGTGCCGTAGTGGTTTGGTTCGGAAATCGAACCAATCGCATCGATGTCGCCCCCCATCGAGAGAGGTCGGCCATCGATTTCAGCCAGGGTGAGATCAACCGCAGCCCCAGTGCTATGGGGTGGGGGAGTGAGGGGATCTTCGCTGGCCGGTGCCCAAAAGCGCCCAATCTCCGCTCTCACCGCATCGAGTGCCGCTGGGCTGCTTTGCAGGCCCAGGCCGCGGCTAGCGCATTCCGTTTCAAATGCATGCTCCACCATGAACGCCTGTACCTCCACCGGGCGCCAACCATCAAAAATCGCCAATCGCCAATCTGGATGGTGGGATTGCAATTGGGCCTGGGCGGCAAGCAGCCTTTGCACCACCCCTTGGCGAAGCCGAAAGGGACTTAATCCCCGGCCATAGGGCGCACCAAGGGATTGATAGGGGTGGGGTTCAAGCCGGTGGAATTGGCTGGGGATATCAAATAACGGTTCCCCATTTTCGGCTATCTCAACCTGGTGCCAGGGCCTGACATTTGGGGCATTTGCCATGGCGGCGATGGTTGGTGATGATCAGTTGAGTCTTGAGGCCTGTTCAATGTGGCGCCGGCGTTGGTCGGCAAGGGCCCCGGCCAAACCCTGATGGGAGGTCAATTCGGGATCCTGAGATGTGATCTGCTGGGCCACCTGGCGGGCCAACTCCAGGACTTCCCCATCATCGGTGAGGCTGGCAAGGGCGAGATCTGGAAGGCCAGATTGGCGGGTTCCCAAAACCTGGCCAGGTCCCCTAAGGCGCAGATCCATTTCGGCGATTTCAAAGCCATCACTGGTGCGCACCAGGACATCAAGTCGTTGCCTGGCCTGGGGATTGCTGCTGTCGTTGATCAATAGGCAGTAGGAGGCGGCTGCGCCCCGGCCCACCCGGCCCCGCAATTGGTGCAATTGGGCCAGGCCAAAGCGCTCTGCGTGCTCAATCACCATCACGCTGGCCTCTGGCACATCCACCCCCACCTCCACCACGGTGGTACTAACCAAAACCTGGGTTTCGCCCCGGGCAAAGGCGCCAATGGCCGCCTGTTTATCGGCACTATTCAGCCTGCCGTGTAGCAGGCCCACCCTGAGATCCGGGAATATCTCATCACGCAGTTGGCGGTGCACCTCCACGGCCGATCGCAGGTCAAGCTTTTCCGATTCATCCACCAGCGGCAAAACCACGTAGGCCCGCTGACCCATATTCACCTGCTCCCTAACCAGGCCATATGCCTGCTCCCGTTTCCCGCCCTTGAGCATCAGGGTCTTGATTGGCTGGCGACCTGGCGGTAGTTCGTCTATTTGACTCACATCCAGGTCGCCATGAACTGAAAGGGCCAGGGTCCTCGGTATGGGTGTGGCGGTCATGGTCAGCAGATGGGGCTGGAGGCCCTTGGCCAGCAACCGGTTGCGTTGGCGCACCCCAAAGCGGTGCTGCTCATCCACCACCACCAAACCAAGGCGGGCAAATTGAACCGGATCCTCCAGCAGGGCATGGGTGCCCACCAGGAGTTGGAGCTGGCCATTGACTAGGTCCTGAAGCAATTCCCGGCGGCGGGCAGCCGGCGTTGATCCCGTCAAAAGGGCTGTGGTCACATGGAGCTGGGGTAGCCACTCCGCCAGTTTCTGGAAGTGCTGTTCCGCCAGCACCTCCGTGGGCGCCATCAATGCCCCCTGGCAACCGGCCTCAATGGCACTGAGGAGCGAGGCCAGGGCCACGACGGTTTTACCGCTGCCCACATCCCCCTGGACTAGCCGGGCCATGGGCTGGGGTCGCAGCAGATCCTGGCGAATCTCGGCCAGCACCCTTTCCTGGGCGCCGGTGAGGGCAAAGGGCAACAGCTCGAGAAAGCGTTGGACGAGGGCATCACGGCCAGGGGCAAGACTCAGGACTGGGGCCGGCCGCTGGCGCAGCTGGTGCCTGCGCTGCAGCAGGCCGAGTTGGAGCAATAGGAATTCGTCAAAGATCAGGCGGCGACGGCTGGCCTGCAGATCTACCTGGTCTTTTGGCTGGTGGATTAGTTGGAGTGCCTCCGACCTGCCAATCAGGCCCTGGGCCAGTTTGATGGCCTCTGGCAGGGGATCTGTCCAGCCCCGCACCAGGGGCAACACTGAGGAAAGGGCTGAGCGCAGTCGATCGGCCCCCAGCCCCTCGGTGAGGCCGTAGACAGGCAGAAGCCGGCCGATACTTTCCGACTGCACTGGAGCATTCGGACTCTCCAGCACCTCCATCAGGGGATCGGTAAAACCAGGGCCGTAGGGGGTTTCCTTGACTAAACCACTTACGGCCACGGTGGCCCCGGGGGGAAACAGCCGTTGCTGACCCTTTAGCCAGGCTGGTGTGGAGAAACGCTTGCCCGCAAAAAAGCGGCTGACCCGGATTTTGCCTGTGATGTCGGTTAGATGGAGCTCCAGGATCGAGAGGTTGGGATTGCGGGGGCTGGCGAATGCGTTACTGCGCCGCACCGTGGCGACGATGGTGGCGGTACGGCCTGGCTCCAGCTGCATGATCCTGACCAAATTGCCGTAGTCGAGATAGTCGCGCGGGTAATAGTGCACTAAATCTCTGACTACAAACAGACCAAGCTGGGCTAGGCGAGTGGCTGTTTTTGGCCCGACGCCCTTGATCTCTGCCAAGGGGGCATCGGGATCAAGGTTGCCCCAGGAGTTCGTGCCCCCCGCTCCCTTGGCTGGGCCATCTATGTGGTCGGGTAGGCGCAACCTTGGCGGCCCAACTGGGGATGGGGGCTGCAGGACCTGGCGCAACTGGTGCAGCCGCTCCCGGCTTTGGCGCACCAGGGTCTGGCGCCTCGAAAGGGACTGGGCGTCATAGGCCTGAAATGCTGCACCCAGCTCCCCTAGGCGCAGGAGCGCCGCAGCGACCTCAGGCCTTGGCTCCGATGCGGTTAATTGCAACCCATCCAGCGGCGGACCGTCGCCAAGGCAGCGGACCATGAAGCCGTTAAATCGCTCCTGCCGCCCCTGGAGATTGGTAAAGCCCCTATCTGCCTCCAGTTGGAGGGCCTGCTGAAGGGTTTTAAGCCAATCGTTTAGCGGCTGGGCACCTAGGAGTTCTTGGCTGTGGAGATGTCCTGCAGCCAAAGCTTTTCCGCCTCCAATGCTTGGACCCGCCGCTCAAGACGACGATATTGCTGGGCCATTCTGCGTACCTCCTGGTGGTGCTGTTGGAGTCGGGAACGGCAGGTGCGCAATTTGGGCTGGTCTTGCTCAAGATCAGCAAGCCGCAGCAAAACTGCAACCGATTCCATGGAGGGTGACGAATCCTCGGCCATCAGGGGCAGCTGTAGACGCAGCACATTTGTCGGTGCCGTGAGGGGATCCATTTGCCCCTGCAGCACGGCATCCAGCAGTGAAACCGGCAACAGGCTGGAGGTGACCTCCTGGCGCAACAACTCCACATTCACGGCATGGGAAAGGTTGCGCAGCCGTTGGACCAGGGCCCGCTCGAAGCCCTCTAGCCAGCGCAGCAGGGTGGCTGGATTAACTGGCAATTGCCCCCCATCCCAGGGGGTGCTGGCTTCAGGGGAATCATCGAAGCTGGAAAAGGCCTCACTAAATACTGCCGCCATCGCCTCGAGTGCGCCCGGCTGATCAATCACCGGGACTTCATCCTCCTGGGGACCATCGGAGCGGAGCCGATCCACAACTTCGCTGGGCATTAAGGCTGCCAGACCCGTCTCGCCCAAAAAATTCCGCCCCAGGGGCAGGGCTAGGCCCAGGTTTACTGATCCCTCTGGTGGCCTAAAGGATGGATTAAGGGAGTTGACAGGGCCCTGGGAGGAAATCTGCCCATCGTTGGTGCCTTGACCCTGCAGGGCCTCAAACAGCCTTTGCTGGCGGTTGCGGTGGCTGCGGAGCCGATTTTTATGCATTTGGTTGGCTAGCTGGCAGAGCTGCTCAACCGTGAGCAGGCTGCTGGCGCGGCTTGCCAGGCTGATTAATCGCAGGTGAAGATGCTGCCGCCGCCGCTGCGATAGCTGCAAATACCGCTGGGGATCAATCTGGGTTGAGACATGAAAACAGGCCTGCTGAAGCGAGTTCAACAGGCCTTGACGCAGGACTTGAAGGTAGAGGGCCAGATGGCGATAGAGCTCGGGATTGCTGCTACTCAGCTGCTCACCAAAGCGCTCCAGCTCCAGCCTGGCATCGACGAGCAGATCCATATCAGGAAGCTCAGGGGCGATGCAGGAGATAAATGGAAGCTATCAAGAAGCGCCGCCCATGGCGGCAACCTCAGCGGCGAAGTCCATTTTCTCAACCTCAATCCCTTCTCCCAGGGTGAAGCGGGTGAAGCGACGCACCTGGATGTTTTCTCCCACCTTGCCCGCCACCTGCTTGACCAATTCGGAAACGTTGATGGTGCTGTCCTTGATGTACGGCTGGTCCAGCAGGGCCAGTTCCTTCAGCCGCTTGCCAATGCGGCCTTCGACGATCTTCACCTTCATCTGTTCGGGCTTGCCGTCTAGGTCGTCGCGGCCCATCTCGATTTTCTTCTCGCGATCGGAGACCGCTACTGGAATCTCATCTACGGAGACATATTCCACGTTGGGGCATGCCGCAATCTGCATCGCCACATTGCGCAGCAGTTCCTGGAAGGCCTCGCCACGGGCGACGAAGTCGGTTTCGCAGTTGACTTCGACCAGCACGCCAACCCGTGCACCGGTGTGGATATAGCTGCCAATGGAGCCCTCAGCGGCGGTGCGGCCAGCCTTCTTCTCCGCAGTGGCAATGCCCTTTTGGCGCAGCCATTCGGTGGCCTTGGTGGTATCCCCGCCATTTTCGGACAGGGCTTTTTTGCAGTCCATCATTCCTGCGCCCGTTTTGTCGCGCAGCTCTTTTACTAATTTCGCTGAAATCTCAGCCATGGTTATGGGGTGGATTGAAGTGGATTAGATCCGACAATAAGAATTAGATGGTTACTCAGGCGTCGTCGTCGCGGCCCTGCTCATTGGAGCCATGGCGGCCTTCGTTAATCGCATCGGCCAGGCGACCCAGCACTAACTGCACGGAACGAACGGCGTCGTCGTTGCAGGGAATGGGCACATCGCAGAGGTCGGGATCACAGTTGGTGTCGAGCATCGACACCAGGGGAATGTCGAGCTTGCGGGCCTCGAGCACGGCGGTCGACTCTCGGCGCTGGTCAACCAGCACCACCACATCAGGCAGGCGGCGCATGTTTTTCAGGCCACCGAGATACTTCTGGAGGCGCTCCAGCTCCCGGCGCAGCACGGCAGCTTCCTTCTTGGGACGCATCGCGATGGCACCGGAGCTCTCCATGCGCTCCAGATCTTTGAGGCGATCAATCCTGGCCCGCATTGTGGTCCAGTTGGTGAGCATGCCGCCCAGCCAGCGCTGATTCACATAGGAGGCACCACAGCGGGTGGCCTCCAGGGCAATCACTTCAGAGGCCTGCTTCTTGGTGCCGACAAACAGAAAACGCTTGCCGCTGCGGGCGGCACTGCGGGTCCACTTGTAGGCATTGTTCATGCAAACGGCGGTTTGCACGAGGTCAATGATGTGGACACCGTTGCGCGCGCAGTAGATGTAGCGCGACATCTTCGGGTTCCAGCGGCGAGTTTGGTGCCCAAAGTGGGCACCAGCCTCCATCATTTCGGCGAGAGTTACGACAGCCATGGTTTCAAGGGTTTCGGGTTTGCCTCCACCTGCCAGGGACGGAACACGAAAAGCGTGCTGCCATCACCCGAAACATGCAGGTGTGCGGTGTGTTGGGACTAGTTCAAGTTATCAAATGGTGGGGCTAGCCGCCTTTGCCTGCCTGTAGATGGCCCGCACTCCTATGCGGTTGAGGGGCAGTCGCAACAACTCCATGGCCCAGGAGGCCTGGCCGCGGCGAATCAACCACCCCAGTAGGGGCCTCAAACTGCGCTCATTGAGCAGTCCGCCAAGGGTTAGGAGCTCCCACAGAAGAAAGTGCAAACGGGTGTACTGGATGATGAACCGCACCCTCCAGGTGGGGTGTTTGCGGAAGAAGACCAGGGCCATCTTTGATCGTTCCTGCTCGACCCGGATCAGATCTGGAATTTGCTCCAGGCCCAGGGCTGGGTGCCAGTGGTAGCCAACCGCCTCTGGGCATCGCACCAGCACAACTCCTAGGCGGCGCAGTCGTTCCCCCAATTCCAGGTCTTCCCAGCCATAGAGGTGAAAGCGGGGATCAAAAAGGCCGGAGCGCTCTAGGAGCTGGCGATCAATGGCCACATTGCCAGTGGCGAAATAGGCCCAGGAAAGGTCACGCAGCTTGTGGGGTTCACTGCTGGGGGAAGCAAAATTTGCGGTATTGATCACCGCCCCGTAGGTAAAGCAGAGCCTGTTGGCCTGCTTCTGCCATTGGCGCTCCAGCGCCCTGGCATGGGCCAAGAGGAAATCATCCTCCACCACCAAATCGCTGTCAATAAAGACGATCACATCGCCTTGGGCATGTTCCACCCCCCTGTTGCGGCCCTGGGCTGGTCCGCCGTGGCTCTGCTGAATCAGGCGCACATGGGGGAGCCCGCTGGCGCTTTGGGTCAGCCAATCAACCGTGGCGTCGGTGGAACCGTCGTCGACGAGCACCACCTCATAGCCATCGATGGGTGCCCCAATCTGCTGGCACTCAAGGGCCGCCAGGCACTTCTGGAGTATTGGCAGGCGGTTGTAGGTGGGTATGACAACGCTGATGAACATGGCCGCTATGGGGGCAAAAAAAAGGAGATCCCGCAGGATCCCCAACTAGGTAACTGAATCTGATCAAAGGGGGCTGTAGAGCCAATTGCCTATGCAAAGCCCATTGGCTTTGAAAAGCCAGATCAATCGGCAGCGCCGCCGTTGTTGGCAGTGCCGGTCACGCCGTTGCCTGCACCTTCACCGCGGCCATCGTTGCGGAGCTTGCGCTTCTTGAACTTGCGGGCGTAGGCGCGGTTGCGCTCCTGCTTTTCCTTCTTCAGGTTCCTGCGCTTGGACATGCGAGCCGTGTACTCAATGAAATTCCAAATTCCATCCTAGCCAATGGCGAAGGCCCCAAGGCGCAGCTGCCCATCCTCCATCTGCACAAGCCGGTCGGCCACATCGACAATCCGGGGATCGTGGGTGACCATCAACACCCCGCAGCCCTGTTCCTTGGCCAGGCCCTTGAGCAGCTCAACCACCTCACGACCGGTGCGCGAATCCAGGGAGGCGGTGGGTTCGTCCGCGAGCAGCAACTGGGGCTTGGCGGCCAGGGCCCTGGCGATTGCCACCCGTTGCTTTTGCCCGCCAGAGAGGTCATGGGGCAGCTTGTCCATTTCGTCACCCAGGCCAACGGCCCGCAGCCAGTGGCGGGCCATATCCCGGCGGGCGCGATAGCCAGGGCCCTTGAGGAGGTCCGCACCCATCTGCACGTTTTGCTCAGCCGTGAGGCAGCGCAGCAGGTTGTGGCCTTGGATGATCATGCCGATGCGGCGCCGTAGGCGCAGGCGGCGGGACCGACTTGCCCCCCGCAGCTCCTCGCCAAAGACCTGAACAGAACCTTCCTGTACCTGTCTCAGAGCCCCAATCAAGGTCAGGAGGGTTGTTTTGCCGCAGCCTGAAGGGCCTGTGAGCAACACCACCTCACCAGCTTCAACTTTGAGGTTGATGTCCCGAAGCACCTGCCGGCACATGGCACCGCTGCCATAGCTGTGGACCAAACCAGTGAGCTGAACCATCGCGGCCATCAGAAAATCTCCGCCGGGTCCGCATCGGCCAGTCGTCGCATCGCCAGGGTGGCCGAACCCATACACATCACCAAAATCATCACAAAGACAGTCACAGCTCGGGTCGTGTCCATGGCAACTGGCAGTTGGGTGGCATTGCGCACCAATAAATAGAGGCCCTGGCCCGCGGCATAGGCAGGCAGGTAGCCAAAGGCAGCGAGGAGCAGTCCTTCCCGGGCCACCACCCCCACAAGGCTGGAGAGCGGATAGCCCATGGCCATCAGGGTCGCGTATTCAGGCAGGTGATCACTGACGTCGGAATAGAGCACTTGGTAGACAATCACGCAACCCACCACAAAGCCCATGGCGGCTCCCAGGGTGAAGATGAAACCGATCGAGGTGCTGGTTCGCCAGTAGTCCTGCTCGAAATCAATGAAGCCCTGCCTGGTGAGCACCTTCACATCCGCCGGCAGGCGTTTTTTCAGACGGGCCAAAACCGTCTGGGGGTCGGCTCCAGGCTGCAGCCGTATGAGGCCCACCTCAATGCTGCCGGGGGGGGTATTTGGCTGCAGGGAAAGAAAGGTTTCACTGCTGGTGAGCAAATTGCCGTCGGCGCCAAAGGAGGTGCCCAATGCCACCAGCCCGCCAACCCGGACCCGCTTGCCTGAGATTTCGCTCTCCACGGTGCGCCCAGATTTAAACCAGCTGCTCACCGGACCGAATTCCGGGCGGGAAAGTTCGTCGAATAGGACCCGCCCCTTTTCCGTCAGAACCCTGGTCTTGGGAGCCAAATCAGATCCTAAAAAAAGGGTGTCATTGGGTTCAAAGCCCAGGGCCAGAATTGATCTGGTGGCACGGGTTTCGGGATTACGCCAAAGCAATAGGTTCCAGTGCACCGGAGTAATGCCCTCCACGCTCGGATCGGCCATGGCTTGTACAAGGCGCCGCCGGGGGAAGCCCGCCATGCTCACGGAGCTGCTGGAACGGGGGCTAATCAGCACTAAATCGGCGTCAAATAGCCGGTGGATGGTGACGCTGGCGTCGAAAAGCCCATCGCGAAAGCCGAGCTGCATGAACATCAGAATTCCGGCGAAGCTGATGCCAGCCAGGGCCACCGCCAACCGCACGGGCTGACGGGTAAGCAGCAGCATTGAAAGGGGAATACCCCGCTCAGCCCATCGGGCCCTTAGCCAATTGAGGGGGTTCACGGCTGGAAGCGGACGATCACCTTTAGGCCCGTGAGGCGCTGCACCCTTTCTGCTCCAACAGGATCAAGGCTGATGCGCACTTCCACCACCCGGGCATCGGCATCACCGGTGGGGTCCGTGGAGAGCATCTTTCGCTGGCGAACCTGGGGGGCAATGCGAACCACCCGCCCCCTAATGGTTCCTTCAAAGCCGCCGTTTTCACTGATCAATTTCACGGGTTGTCCCAATCGCACCCGGCTGATGTCGCTTTCGTAAACCTCAGCCACCGCTTGCATCTGGTCGGTGGCACCCAGCTCCAAAATGCCCTCACTGCCGGGTCGCTCCCCGGGCCGGGCCAGGATTCGCAGCACCCGGCCGTCAATGGGCGATAGCAACTCGCTCTGCACAAGTTCAGTCTGGGTCTTACGCAATTGATCCCGGGCCTGGGCCAGCTGGCCCCGCAGCTCGAGCAGCTTCACCTCCCGGTTATCCAGGTCGCCGGAGGGTGTGGCGCCGCTCTGGGCCAGGCGGCGATAGCGGTTGGTATCCCGCTCCAGTAATCGGAGTTGCTGGGTGGTATTGAGGATTCGGGTTTGCAGCAACGACTGATCTGCAAGTAGGCCGGGCCGGCTGTCGAAGCTGGCCAGGAGCTGGCCCCTAACCACTGGGTCCCCTTCCTGGACAAGCAATCTGGCAATCCTGGGGCTACCCCCCATAGCGCCAAGGGGGGCAGCCAATTTGTGAATGTCGCCATCCGGCTCCAACCGACCTAGGGCAGATACGGACTCAGGCAGGGCGGCCGCCTTCGGGGAAGGTGCTGGGGCCTGGGGCTTGGGAGCTAGTTGGGCCCTCAAACCAGCAAGCAGCAGGCCAAGCAAAACCAACGAGCCAGTGGCAAGGGCAACCTTCTTGGGGCTTTGGCGCAATTGATCGAACATCAAACCGGGGGGAGGGGATCGTCGAAAAGCAGTTCCTCGATATAGCGATCAGCCCAGGCGGGATTGAAGGCCTTCTCTAAAACCCTGCGGGTCTTGTCGTTTTGCTTTTGCTGCTGGCAGTAGCGCAGTTGGCCCCGCCAACGCTCAATGCTGGCCGGTGCATCGGGGGCATCGGGGCTGGTGCCATCAATGGCCGAGGCCAGGGCGTCGATGAAATCGCCCACCTCATCGATGAACCAACCCTCCTCCTCGACGGTGGAGGGCCTTACAAAGCAGACATGGGGCGAGAAAATCGAACCCCAGGGCGGCAACTCCCGGCGCTGGGAATAGCTGCGAGCAGGCCTACTGGCAAGGGCTTCGTCAACTAATGCGGGCAATTTCCCGCAAACAGGAGAAAGGTCCACAATCGCCGCGGAAATGCCCGCGGGACCGGCGACGATGTCTGCCCCGAACACGGGCAGATCAAAGCAGGGGTCGGGGAAAAGCACGCAATGGAGGATCTGGAGGCCTGCTCCGAGCCGGGCCGTTTCTAGATGCAATTTGCGCAGGCCATGGCACCGGCGCAGCTCATTGCTGATGAAGAGGGCATTGCCGTCGAGTTGGCCGGTGATCTCCTCCAGCTCAGGATCAATGCTGAGCTCCTCAAGGCCAGGCAAGCTTTGCCAGCGATGGCGAATCTGGCCTGCCAGGGCATCCACCAAGGGATGGACGCTGCCTTTGCCGGATAGGGGCATGGGGGAGGGGGCAGCGCTCACGAACGGCTTGCAGCCAGCAGAATGCAGATCTTGCCACGGTTGCTGTCTTGTCCACGGCTGAAGCGATTACCCTCCTGCCTGGCCTGAACCAACCCCACGAGTGGGTGCTTGGCAATGGGGCCCGGGTAGTAAGCCTGTCGATGGAAAGCGCACCCCTTGTCTGCATTGATTTTTGGTGCCGGGCTGGCAGTGCTTTCGAGGGCCCAGGGGAAAGCGGCATGGCCCACTTCCTTGAGCACATGGTTTTTAAGGGCAGTCGCACCTTGGCCGCTGGGGAATTCGATCGGCGCATCGAGGCCCTGGGAGGCCAAAGCAATGCGGCCACGGGTTTTGATGATGTGCACTTCCATCTGCTGATTCCCCCAGTGGCGGCAGCCGAAGCACTGGAGCTGTTGATGGAGCTGGTGCTGGAGCCGAGGCTTGATCAAGAGGCCTTCAACATGGAGCGCCAGGTGGTTCTTGAGGAATTAGCCCAAAGCCAGGACCAGCCCGATGAGGTGGCCCTACAAACCCTCCTGAGCATGGGCTGTCCGAACCATCCCTACGGCGAGGCAATCCTGGGCAAAAGGGAGGCCCTGCTTGGCCATACCCCGGCGGCGATGGGGGCTTTTGGTCAACGTCTCTATGGGGCCAATCGCTGTGTGTTGGCCATGGCCGGCCAGCTGGAGGGCCTGGAACTTGAACAACATCTCAACTCCAGCGCCCTGGCCAGGCTGAAGGTGGTGGATGGGCCCCCGCCGGGGCAAATGCTGGAGGTGGCAGCTGGCCAACACCGCATTTCCCTACCGCGGTTGGAATCGGCCAGGCTTCTGATGCTTTGGCCGATGCCCAAGGCCTCCGAGCTGGAGGCCGTTATGGGAGCCGACATCCTCACCACGGTGCTGGCGGAAGGCAGGCGCAGTCGCCTGGTGGATCGGCTGCGTGAACAGCTGCGCATTGTTGAGAGCATCGACCTCGAATTGCATGCCCTAGAAAGCGGCAGCTTTGCCCTGCTTGAAGCGGTCTGCGACGTGGAGGACCTGCCCGCCGTAAGGGACGCCATAGGCCAGGTATGGCAAGAGTTAATGGAGCAACCCCTGGGTGAATCCGAGTGGCAACGGGCCCAGCGGCTGGTGGCAAATGGCTATCGCTTTGGCCTCGAGGCACCCGGGGGAGTGGCCGGTTTGATAGGCAGCAATGCCCTCTGGGGCAGGCCCCCTGCCCTGGAAACGCCCCTGGCCCTGCTGGAGCGATGGAGTGCCGAAAGGTTGCACAACCAGATGCTGCCTTGCCTTGATCCCCAGCGAGCCTTTGTGCTGGAGGCCCTGCCCGCGTGAACAATTGGAACCAGGAAATACTTGAGGGTGGATTGCCCCTGATATGGCAAGACCGCCCGGGCCCCTCGATCGTTGCTGCCAGGCTTTGGATTCGGGGTGGTAGCAGCGGCGATAGGCCTGGCCAGCGTGGCGCCCACCAATTACTAGCGGGCTCCATGGCCCGGGGCTGTGGAAGCTTGGATGCAAATGCCCTGGCCGATCTGGTCGAGGGCTATGGGGCAGGCCTTCGCAGTGAGGCCAGCGAGGACAGCCTGGTTTTAAGTCTCAAATGTGCGGCCAGCGATGCCCAGACCCTCGTGGGCCTGCTGCTTTCGATGGTGCTGGAGCCCTTGATCGAACAAGGCCAAGTGGCCATTGAACGGGACCTAAACCTGCAGGCCCTGCAGCGCCAACAGGAAGATCCCTTCCAGCTGGCCCACGACCAAATCCGATCCCAGCTCTTTGGCAGTGGTCCCTATGGCCACGATCCCCTGGGAATCGAGCCGGAGCTTGCCCTGCTGGGCCGTGAGCAACTGCTTACCATGCTGCCCTCTCTGGGTGAAGAAGGGGCCCTATTGGTGCTCACCGGATCGGTTCCCTCGGAGCTCCCGCAACAACTGAACAGGCAATTAAAAGATCGCCCTTGGCATACCCAGATGCCAAAGGCCAGTGTAGAAAAATCCTCTTTTGAGAAGGAAAAAAAGGGCCTGGCCGGGCTGGAGCAGGACACGGAGCAACTGGTGCTGATGCTCGGCGTGGCGACCGTTCCCCTGGGCCATCCAGATGCCTTGGCCCTGCGCATTCTCCAGGCCCATCTAGGGATGGGAATGTCGAGCCGATTGTTTGTGGTGATGCGAGAGGAGCACGGTCTTGCCTACGACGTGGGGGTGCACATGCCCGCCCGTCGAGGCTCCACCCCCTTCCTCTGGCACCTATCCACTTCCCTTGAGAGGGCATCTGAGGCCTGCGGCTGCCTACTTGATGAGTGGCAAAGGATGCTGAATGAGCCCCTTGGCGCTGCTGAGTTCAAGCTGGCCAAGGCCAAATACCGGGGCCAGGACGCCATGGGGCGCCAGACATGCGGGCAAATTGCCGACCGCCAGGCCCTTGTGCTCGGCCACGGCCTACCCGCCAGCTTCATTGAGGAGAACCTTCAGCGCACCGAAACCCTTACCCCTGAAGCCCTGCTGGATGCAGCCCAAAGGCACCTTGCCAAGCCCTGTCTGAGCCTTTGCGGTCCGGGGGAAGCGATCAGCCAGGCCAGCGCCTGCTGGGATGGGAGGTCCTGGTAGGAAGGGATTTTATTGGTAACAGGCCGGGGCGTTAGGGCACCTCAATAGCGGGTCCCAGGTCAGCGGCATCAATCAAAAAAGTGCCCCGACGAAACCGTACCGCCACCTGGTTGATTGCCCTAAGCGCCACAACTGCACCCGTCTCCTCGAGGTCGACCAGGTCCGGGGGACGCAGCATCGGCATGGGATCAGCTGTCTTTAAAAAAGAGGGTTGCTTCAACAAGCGAACGTTGGCGCCGATGGTCAGGGGAAGATCTTCCATGGATCGAAGCCTTTGTTCGGCGAACTTAGGTGCGGATCGCGCTTAAGACCCCAAACTGGTATTCAGTGGATAGATGAGCAATTGCGGTCCCTGGCCATCTGGAGCGGAGCCATCGCCGGCCTCCTGCTGATCTTGGTGGGCAGCCTCATCCAGGCGGCCTTCCCCCTGCCGAGCAGTACGGGCATCACGATCACGAACCTGCCGGTAACGCTGCAAGTACCGGCCCTCCTGCTCACGGCCCTGGTTTGCGGCCCCCGCAGTGCCCTGCTGGCGGCGGTGGCCTATTTGAGCTTGGGCCTGCTCCAGCTACCGGTTTTCCAGGGAGGTGGTGGGGCCAGCTATGTGCTCGATCCTGGCTTTGGCTACCTGGCCGGCTTTGTACCGGCAGCCTGGATTACGGGAAAACTGGCCCGCCAGAGCGGCATGGGGGACCTGATCGGCTTGCTTGGGGCCAGCCTGGTGGGCCTGGCCGTGCTGCAGGGATGCGGGCTGCTCAACCTCTTACTGGGTTCCCTGGTGGGCAATTGGGGGGGAAATCTGGTGCCCCTGCTGATTAGCTACAGCCTGGCCCCCCTGATTCCCCAGATTTTGGTTATTTGCGCCGTGGCTCCCCTGGCCCTTGGCCTGCGCCGCTTTGTGCTGATCGAAGCGTGAGACGCTCCCGGCCCCTCGTCTACGGCCTGGCCATTTTGGTGGCTTTGCTGGACCAGCTCTCAAAGCTATGGGCCACCACAAACCTTCTGCCGCAGAGGCCAGTGCAGTTTTTACCTGGCCTAATGGACCTACAGCTGACCCACAACACCGGCGCTGCCTTCAGCCTGTTGACCGGCTCAACTAAACCTCTGGCCGTGGTCAGCTTGGCGGTGGCCATAGGGGTGGTGGTCTGGTGTGAGCGCCACGGATCGATCAGCCTGCTCAGGCAACTGGGGACTGCCCTCGTGCTTGGTGGGGCAATCGGCAATGGGCTTGATCGTTGGAGAGCTGGAGCAGTTGTGGATTTCCTCGCCCTGGTGCCCATCCAGTTCCCAATTTTTAATGGGGCTGATGTGGCCATCAACCTGGCCGTGCTGTTTTTTGCCATCGACTTATTGAGGGGCCATGGCAAATCCCACCCTTGAGCGGCTTCGCCGCCGCTGGCTGAGGTTCCGCGAACCGGCCCAGGTGCAGGTGCTGATCCATCTGCCCGGTCAACCCAGCCATCCAGTCGCAGTGCATGGCGGGGCCTATCGGATCGGACGGGGCAGCGATTGCCAGATCACGATCGAGCACAACGCCGTAAGTCGTCACCATGCCCTGCTCGAGCGGCAGGGCCATCAATGGCTGCTCAGTGACCAGGGCTCAACCAACGGGATCTGGTGGCGCAACAGGAGGGTGCGGGATTTGTTGCTTTGTGATGGCGACAGCGTGCGCTTTGGACCAAGCCAGCAGGGAGGCCTTCCGGAATTGGAATTCCAAATTCGGCCGATGCCCCAATGGCAAAGGGCGATTCGCACCGCAAGCCTGGTGGGGGCAGGCATTGCCGGCAGTGGCCTACTGCTACTTGGCCTATCGCTGGTTCAATCGCCGATTCGGGGAAGCCTGGCGGCGGTGCGGGGCCCCCTGGTGCTCTATGACCGCCAGGGCAAACCGATCACATCCGCCGATGCCCTGCGGCATCGAGAGCCCAATGGCCTGCGCCACTATCCCGGTGTGCTGATTGATGCGTTGCTGGCCAGCGAGGACAGCCGCTTTTGGTGGCATCCGGGGGTTGATCCCGTTGGTACCGCCAGGGCCCTGGTCACCAATCTGCTGGGCGGCAGGGTTTTGGAGGGGGGCAGCACCCTCACCCAGCAACTGGCGAGAACCCTCTATCCCGATGAGGTTGGCCAGGGCGAAACCCTTGAGCGCAAGTGGAGAGAGCTGCTGGTCGCCTTACAACTGGAGGCCCGCTTCAGCAAAAGGGACCTGCTGCTCAGCTATCTCAACCGGGTTTACCTCGGCGTGGGCTGGGGCTTTGAGGATGCCTCCCGCCATTACTTCGGCAAACCCGCAGCCCAACTCCAGCTACCAGAAGCGGCCCTGCTGGTTGGACTCCTGCCCTCACCCAATGGCTATGACCCCTGCTTCGATCCCTCCGCAGCCCTGGCGGCACGCAACGCAGTGCTGGCCAAGATGGCTGATACGGGTCGGATTTCGGATGATCAGGCCAGGCAGGCCCGCCGCAGCGCCATTGCCCTCTCGCCGGATGCCTGCAAGAGCAGTCAGAGGCTGCGGGGTGCACCGTTTTATACCGATCAGGTGCGCCGAGATCTTGATCGGGCAGTTGGGAGGGAGGTGGCAATTGAAGGCAATTTCCTAATCGACACTTACCTGGATCGGCCCCTGCAGGAGCAGGTGGAAAAACTGCTTCGCCAACGGCTTAACGCCAGCAAGGCAATGGGTGTTATGGAGGGGGCGGTAGTGGTGCTCGACTACCGCAATGGCGGAATTCTGGCGATTGCCGGTGGCCGCGACTACCAACAAAGCCAATTCAATCGAGCTTCGATGGCCCTGCGCCAGCCTGGAAGCACCTTCAAATTGGTGCCCTATTTGGCGGCCCTGGAACGGGGAGCCAGCCCAGAAGACGCGGTTAGCTGTTCCCCCCTCAATTGGCTTGGCCAATCGTTTGGCAGTGATTGCCAGGGCCGCATCAGCCTGCGCTCCGCCTTTGCCCGCAGCAGCAATACCGCGGCCCTGCGCCTTGCCCAGCGGGTGGGCCTGGAAACGCTTGTGCAGAAAGCAAGGGATCTGGGCATCACCACCCCCCTGGCTGCCGTTCCTGGGGTGGCCCTTGGCCAAAGCGAGGTCACCCTGCTCGAACTGACGGCCGCCTATGGCGCCGTAGCCAACAACGGCCTGTGGCATGCCCCCACGAGCATTCGCCGCCTCTCCGATGCGGAGACCTGTTCGGCTGCAGGGGCCAGCAATTGCCGCCAAAACCCCGCAGCCACTCCACCGGGGAGGCGGATCAGTTCCCAGGCCACCGCCAAGGCGATGCAGCAGCTGCTGAGGGCCGTGGTGCAAAGCGGAACTGGCCAGGCCGCATACCTGGGGGGTCAGGAAGGCGGCAAAACTGGCACCACCAACTCCGGCCGTGATTTGCTCTTTGTGGGCTACGAACCCAAACGGCATTGGGTGATCGGCATATGGCTGGGCAACGATGACAACAGTCCAACCGCGGCCAGCAGTGCCCTTGCCGCCCAACTCTGGGGCGAGATCATTCGATCAAACCATTTGTAGGGGTACCCCAGAGCTTTGAAGTTGCGCACTCGCCTGTGGTTGATTGCCGGCCTAGCTGTGGCGGCATTGGTTGGCCTGGGGATGGTGCTGCAGCTGGTTAACCAGCTGACCTGGCAACTCAGTTCGTTTTTGCCCTACGGCCTGGTCGGGCCGGTGATGGCGATCATTTTTTTGGGCGTTGTGCTGCTGGTGGCCCAGCTGGCCTGGCCCTGGATCACCTCGGCGATTAATCGGCGCAACGGCAGGCAGGCCTCGGCCCGGCCGCCAACTGCCGCAAACACCACCAGAGAAGCGGCGAAACAAAATCTTGAGGCGATTGAGCAAACCCTTGAACGGGTTAGGGATGCGGTCGAGCGAGAGGCCCTGAAACAGGAGCGCGAACGGATGCAGGAGGAGCTGGAGCGGGGCGATCTGGTGATCGTGGTCTTTGGTGCCGGCTCCTCTGGCAAGACCTCCCTAATTCGCGCCCTGCTGCGGGAATTGGTGGGCAAGGTGGGGGCTGCCATGGGCAGCACCGACCAATCCCAGCGCTATCGGCTCAGGCTGAAGGGATTGCAGCGGGCGGTCTGGCTGGTGGACACCCCGGGGATTTTGGAAGCGGGCAGCGCTGGCCACGAAAGGGAACGACTATCCCGCCAGCAGGCAAGCAAGGCGGATCTACTGCTCTTAGTGGTGGATGGCGACCTGCGGGCAGCAGAAATGGAGGTATTCACCACCCTTGCTGAGCTGGGCAAGCGCCTGATCCTGGTGCTCAACAAATGCGATCTCAGGGGCGAGCGGGAGGAGCAGAGGTTGCTTGAACTGCTGCGCGAACGCAGCCGCGGCAAAATCGATAGCGCAGATGTGATTCCAGCCAGCGCAGCACCCCAGAGCCTGCCGATGCCAGGGGCGAGGCCGCTGCAACCCTCACCTGAGGTGGAGGCCCTGCTGGTGCGGATCGCCGCCGTGCTCTATGCAGACGGTGAAAATCTGATCGCCGACAACCTGCTGCTCCAATGTCGCCAGCTCAATCAATCGAGCAGGGACCTACTTGCCGAGCAAAGGCGCAGGGATGGCGAGGTGGTGGTGGATCGCAACATGTGGATCGGCGCAGGGGTGTTGGCAATTACGCCAATCCCCGGCATCGACTTGCTCGGGGCAGCCGCGGTGAATGCCCAGATGGTGGTTGAGATAGCCAAGATCTATGGCATCAGCCTCAGCCGCCAAAGTGCCCAGGAGCTGGCCCTTTCGGTTGGCCGAACCCTCGCAGGCCTGGGGCTGGTCAAGGGGGGCGTAGGCCTTATTACGGCGGCGATGAGCCTCAATCTGCCAGCGCTGGTAGTTAGCAGGGCAATCCAGGCCATAACTGCAGCCTGGTTGACCCGGGTGGCTGGGCTGAGCTTCATCACCTACTTCGAGCGAGACCAGGATTGGGGTGACGGCGGTGTTGCCGAGGTGGTTAGGCAGCACTACGACCTGGGCCGCAGGGAGGGGGTATTGAAACGTTTTCTGGAGGTGGCCTTCAACCGGGTGGTTGAACCTCTCTCGGAACGGGAGCGCCAGCTGCCACCGCGCCCGCCCCAGGACTAGGCAACAGGCCCATCGCCTCCGGTGGTGGGGGTTGCATCGGCCCACGGCTATCGAGCACGGTGACAAGGGCCAGATAAAAAATGGCGATCAGCACAGAGATCACGCCGGTGACGATCGCCACCCAGCGCTTTTTGGTATCAGCCACGCTGTCTAGCCCCACATGCACTAAGCGAAGCCTGAAGGATGAGCGCCAATTGCTCAAGGTGGCTCGACTGGGTGTGGGGGTTGCCGAGCACGGCCTTGAGATGGTGGTGGCCCTGATACAGCGGCCTTGAAAGCATTAGCTGGTGGGAGAGCAGGTCCTGGCGGGTCTGCTCACTCCAGATCCCGGCCTGTTCGGGGCTTAACCCCGCCGGGGTAAAGGCCAGCAAATGCGTGGCTCCGCCCACCTGCCTCAGGCCCGATTCCCCAGCCAACAGAGCTGAAAGCTGACGGCGCCGGTCGATGGCGCCATCAAGAATCGCTCCGATCCCCTCCATGCCCAACTGGCGCAGCCCCAGCCAGAGCTTGAGGATTTCGGCGGGTCTACTGCCCTGCAATCCCCTCTCGCCACCATGGCCCCCCCCCCAACTGGGCTCCATGTAGGGCAGCCCGGTGTGAAAGACATCGGAGAGCAACTGGGGCTCTGCCAGCAGCAACACCGATGAGGTCTTGGTGATGCCCAGCAGCTTTTGGGGATTGACCGTGAGCGAATCAGCCCTACCGATGCCCTCGACCCGATGGCGGTGGTTAGGCGCCAGGCCAAATACGGCTCCAATCGCCCCATCCACATGCAGCCAAACCCCGTGCTGATTACAAAGGGTGGCCATGGGCTCCAGCGGATCAACCGCTCCCCGCACGGTGGTGCCTGCCGTTGCCACGACAGCCAATACGGGCACACCCTGCAGGCGCAATTGCTGCAGCACCTGCTCCAGCTGATCGCAATTGAGGCGGCCGTCGCCATCGATCGCAATGGCCCGCAGGGCCTGCCGGGGCAGCCCCATCACCATTAGGGCCTTAGCCAGGGACACATGGGCATCGGCGCTGGCCAACACCACCGCGTCCTGACGGCCCTGTAGACCCCGCGCGGCCCTGGCCACCACAAGAGCCATCAGGTTTGAAAGGCTTCCCCCACTGGCGGCCACCCCGCCACTGCCCTCGGGCAACCCCAACTGGGAGGCAAGCCAGGCAATCACGCTTGTCTCCAGGCGACTCAGGCTCGGCGCCAGTTCCTCGGCCAGCAGGTTGTTGTTCAAACCGGCGCAGATCAGATCAGCCACCACCGATCCGGTCAGGGGAGGCGGATCGAGGTGGGCAAGGGCTCCAGGGTGGCCCGGGTTGTAGGCCCCCTCCATCACCAGTTGCAGGTCGGCCAGCAGCTGGTCATGGCCCAGGCCCCGCTGCTGGGGCTCAACTTCTGGCAACACACTCAGCCCTGGCAGGGGCGGCCGGCTATCTGCCGACCCCAACCACCTACACAGCTGGCTGCTGGCCTGCTCCAAAAACAACTGCAGGGCGGGATCGAACTGGGCAGGGTTGGCAAAGGGCAGCGACTGGCAAACCTGGTGGGCCGGTTTAGCGCTCGCCAACGGTGAAATGTCAGGTCAAACCATTCTCGCCTGTGGAGGTTGGGCTACAAGTGGCCCATGGTTTACGGCTCGACGATCCCCCCACAGGAGCTTGAGCTCTGGATGGCACGCCTACTGCGCTACGGCGCCAGGGTGGGCCAGCAGGGCGAAATCCCAGTGGCAGCAGTTGTTCTTGATGGCCAGGGCCGCTCCATGGGCTGGGGCAGCAACCGCAGACACCTCCACAACGACCCGTTGGGCCATGCCGAGCTAGCGGCCCTAGGCCAGGCGGCCCGACTGCGGGGTGAATGGCGCTTCAACGATTGCACCCTCCTTGTAACCCTCGAACCCTGTCCGATGTGCGCCGGAGCCCTGGTGCAGGCCCGCATGGGTCGGGTGATATTTGCAACAGCCGACCCCAAACGGGGCGCCCTAGGTGGCTGCCTAGACCTGGCCGGCCACCCCAGCGCCCACCACCAGATGGAGGTGGAGGGGGGCTTACTTGAGGAGAGGGCCAGGGATCAACTGGAGGCCTGGTTCAAACAGCGGCGGCAACAGGGGCGGAGCCCCGGAAGGCCGGCAACTCAGTCTCAATGAGGTTGAGGAGCCGATCCACATTGGCCCTTTGGCTGTTGTAGCCCATCAGCCCCACACGCCAAACCTTGCCGGCCAGGGCACCCAGGCCACCGCCCACCTCGATGCCGTGCTCGTTCAGCAGGTGCTGGGTGAAGGCCTTGCCATTGACCCCCTCAGGGATTCGCACGGTGGTGAGGGTGGGCAGGCGCAGGTGCTCTGGGGCATGCATGTCCAAGCCAAGGCCCTCCAGGCCCGCCCACAAATACTCCGCATTGCTGCGATGGCGGTTCCAGGAGGCCTCTAGGCCCTCCTCGGCCAGCAGGCGCAGGGCTTCGCGCATGCCGAAATTCATATTTACCGGTGCCGTGTGGTGATAGACCCGATCGCTACCCCAGTACTGGTTAAGCAGGGTCACATCCAGATACCAGTTGGGCACCTTCCCAGAGCGGCCCATCATCTTGGCCTCGGCCCTTGGTCCCATGCTGAAGGGGCCCAAACCAGGGGGGCAACTGAGGCCCTTCTGGCTGCAGCTGTAGGCCAGATCCACCTTCCAATCATCTAGGTAGAGAGGCACAGCCCCCAGGGAAGTGACCGTATCTAGGAGCAGCAGACAGTCGTATTTACGGCAAAGATCACCGATGCCATCCATCGGCTGGCAAATGCCAGTGGATGTTTCGGCATGGACGATTGCAAAAATTGCTGGGCGATGGGTTTCCAGGGCCTGTTCAATCTCTTCCAGGCTGAACGCCTGGCCCCAGGGGCGCTCAATCGTGACCACATCGGCCCGATAGCGGCCAGCCATGTCGGCTAGGCGCAGGCCGAAGTAACCCTTGATCGCCACAAGAACCTTGTCTCCCGGTTCGATCGTGTTGGCGAGGGTGGCCTCCATGGCCGCACTGCCGGTGCCGCTCATGGGAATGGTGAGGCGGTTGTCTGTCTGCCAGGTGTAGCGGAGCAGTTCCTGGACCTCCCCCATCAGCTCTACATAGAGGGGATCCAGGTGGCCGATGGGCATGCGGGCCATGGCCTGCAACACCGTGGGATGGGCATTCGATGGGCCCGGGCCCAGCAAAAGCCTTTCTGGCGTAGCGATCGGATCGAGCGTGCGGCGATGGGAATCGTTAATGGGTTGCTGCACGGAAATAGGAGCCAAAGACCGGTCGGAATGGATTGAAATCGAGATTAGTCAGCGGCTCTAGCGGGCGCGGACGTTTGTGGCAGCAAGGCCACGGCAGAGATGCTCGAAAGGGGCCCGCACTACTGAGCTGGCCTCCAGGCCCTCTTCTGAAAGCTTTTCGCAGACCACATCCGCCAGCAGGTAAATGCTGCGCACGGTTGGTCCCGTTGGCACACCCAGGCTCTTATAGGTGTCATCGAGGCCATTGAGGACCCGCTCGTTGAGGATCGTCGAATCGTCAGCGATCAGGGCGTAGCTGGCATAACGCAGGAAGTAGTCCATGTCCCGCAGGCAGGCCGAGAGTCGGCGGGTGGTGTAGGCATTCCCACCCGGCAGGATCAACTCAGGATCCTCCAGCCAAAGGCGCTGCGCAGCTTCCCGCACCAACTCCGTGGCCTCGCGGTTGATCAATTCGACGGCCGCCAGGCGCAGGGCCGACTCCGAGTAATAGGTGGAGATCCGATCGATCGCGTCTCGATCGAGGTAGCGGCCCAGCTGGTCGTAACGGCCAATCAAGCCGGTAATGGCATCGCGCATGGCGGGAGTGAATCGACGCAGCTGCGAGTTGAAACTAGCACCTACATTTCGCCAAAACCCAGGCCAGATAGGGGATTTGGGGAATCTGACAGAAACGGTTACGCAAGCACCAGCTGGAATTTTGTTACGACCGATACAAAATCGAGTTCGGTGGGTACTTACGTTCCCGTCAACGCCGCATCGGATCGGCTTTTCCCTTCCCTTTAGACATGGCCAAAACAGCCCAAGAGGTCCTGCGTCAAATCAAGGACGAGGGCATCGAACTCATCGACCTGAAATTTGTCGACCTACACGGCAAGTGGCAACACCTCACCGTCTGCAACGGCCTAATAGACGAAGAGTCGTTCACCGAGGGGGTGGCCTTTGATGGCTCCTCGATTCGGGGCTGGAAGGCCATCAACGAATCGGACATGGCAATGGTGCCCGATCCCAACACCGCCTGGATTGACCCCTTCTACAGCCACAAAACCCTCAGCCTGATCTGCTCCATTCAGGAGCCGCGCAGCGGCCAGCCCTATGGCCGTTGCCCCCGGGCCCTGGCCCAGAAGGCCCTCAATTACCTGGCCTCCACCGGCATGGCAGACACTGCCTTCTTCGGCCCGGAACCCGAATTTTTCATCTTCGACGACGTCCGCTACAAGAGTGCCAACGGCTCGAGTTTTTACAGCGTTGATTCGGTTGAGGCCCCCTGGAACACCGATCGGCTTGAGGAGGGCGGCAACCTTGCCAACAAAATCCAGCTCAAGGAGGGATATTTCCCGGTCTCGCCAAACGACACTCTCCAGGACATGCGCAGCGAAATGCTGCTGACCATGGCTTCCCTGGGTGTCCCAGTTGAAAAGCAGCACCACGAGGTGGCAACTGCCCAACACGAGCTCGGGATCAAGTTTGCGGAGCTGATTAGCGCCGCCGACAACGTTATGATTTACAAGTACGTGGTGCGCAACATTGCCAAGAAGTACGGCAAGACAGCCACCTTCATGCCCAAGCCGATCTTCGGAGACAACGGCAGTGGCATGCACGTGCACCAGAGCCTATGGAAGGGTGGAAATCCCCTTTTCTTTGGCGAAGGCACCTACGCCAATCTTTCTCAGACCGCCCGGTGGTACATCGGTGGCCTGCTGAAGCACGCCCCCAGCTTCCTGGCCTTCACTAACCCCACCACCAACAGCTACAAGCGGCTTGTGCCGGGCTTCGAAGCCCCCGTAAACCTGGTTTATTCCCAGGGCAACCGCTCAGCTGCGGTTCGCATTCCGCTCACCGGCCCAAGCCCCAAGGCCAAGCGCCTTGAATTCCGCTCCGGTGATGCCCTCTCCAACCCCTACATCGGCTTCTCGGCGATGTTGATGGCGGGAATCGATGGCATCAAAAACCAGATCGACCCGGGCGATGGCACCGACGTGGACCTATTCGAACTCTCGGCTGAGGAGCTGGCAAAAATCTCGACCGTGCCCTCCTCCCTCAACGGGGCCCTGGAAGCCCTAAAGGCTGACAAGGATTACCTACTAGCTGGTGGTGTCTTCTCGGAAGACTTCATCGACAACTGGATTGCCCTGAAATACGAGGAGGTGCAGCAGCTGCGCCAGCGGCCCCATCCCCACGAGTACACGATGTACTACGACGCCTGATCAAGCCAGCCAATTCAGCTAGTTGGTTCCAGCCCCGGCGATCCCGGGGCTTTTTTGTTGGAATGGGTGCACAGCAAACAGCTCCGCAAGACGACGCCATGCCCGATCAGCTCACCAAGCTGGCTTACCAAACCATGCAGCAGGGCAAGAGCTTGCTGGGTTTGGCCCATAAGGAGGTGAGCACAAAGTTGATGGGGGTGCTTGCCCCCGAGGGCACTCCCAAAACGGTTCCGGCGCCCCCGGAGCTGATGGGCAGGCTCAAGGCTTCGATGGAAACGCTGCAGGAGCGTGATTGGCAGGAGGCTGAGCAGGGCCTCTATCCGACCTCCCTGCTATTTGCTGCACCATGGCTGGATTGGGCCAGTCGCTACCCCCTGATCTGGCTGGACATGCCCAGCACCTGGAATCGCCGCAAGGAGCGAAATGTGCGTGACCTGCCAGATGATGTGGACCAGGGCGATTTTCCCGACTACTACCTACAAAATTTCCACCACCAAACCGACGGCTACCTGAGCGACCACTCGGCAGCCCTATACGACCTCCAAGTCGAAATTCTTTTCAACGGCACCGCCGATCCGATGCGGCGCCGGGTAATCGCCCCCCTGCTGCGGGGTCTCAAGGCCTTTGCTGATCGACCGGCCGGCCAGATTCGGGTCCTTGACGTGGCTACGGGTACCGGCCGCACCCTGAGGCAATTGAGGGGGGCCCTGCCCAAGGCCCAAATGGTCGGGCTGGATCTTTCAAGCGCCTATCTGAGGCAGGCCAACCGTTGGCTGAGCGAATTGCCCGGTGAACTACCCCAGCTTGTGCAGGGCAATGGCGAGGCCATGCCCTTCGCCGACGGCTCCTATCAGGCCATTACCTGCGTATTTCTGTTCCACGAACTACCGGGCGAAGCCCGCCAAAACGTCCTCAACGACTGCTTCCGGCTGCTGGAGCCGGGGGGAGTGCTGGTATTGGCCGATTCCGTCCAGCTGGCCGATTCGCCCCAATTCAGCACGGTGATGGAAAACTTCAGGCGTGTCTTCCATGAGCCCTACTACCGCGACTACATCAGCGACCCGATTGACGATCGCCTCAAGCAGGCCGGATTCGAGGCTGTGGCGGGGGAATCCCACTTCATGACCCGCATCTGGACTGCCCGCAAACCGTCAAATTGAAGACCTAGCGATTCAGCAAAAGGGCAACTAGGAAGCCGCCCGTGCCCCAGCGCAGCGAACGCCAGAACAAGGTCTCACCCTGGTTCGGGGGCACCAGTTCGGGCGGTAAGGGATCCAAAAGCCGTTGGGCCATGGCCAGTCTTTGGCGATGGCGGCGTTGGTAGGAGCCACTGCAGTTCTTTGCCAGGGCCGCCTGGGTCAGGAGCCCATCTAGGAGGTGGAAAAGCCGCACTGGTTGGCGCACAGGCTGGCGCAGCGAATGCCTTACGGGTCTGACCATGCCAACGCAATCGATCTACGGCCAGGATGGGGCCTGCCGAGTAGCTCCGTCTAGTGGCCCAAAGCCGACCCCATGCCTGCTGGCCCGAGGGCAGCCGCGAATTGGCCGAACAGTTGCAGCGCCAATTGGTAATCGGCGAGCGTGACTGGCACGCCCTCAAACACCAGCGCCCCCGCCGGGGGGCTGAGCAACTGGCTGCCGCCCTTGTACTGCTGCTGCATGGCGATGAACCTGGCCACAGCCGGCCCACCGAGGCCCGTGAGCGCGCCATTGCCTTGACCGAGCATGCCCTGCAATGGCTTAGGGCGGAGGTTAGTGATCCCGGCTGCCCCAGCCACGGCCATTAGCAGGGCCGCTCGCGCCTTACGGCCAACTGCACCCTGTTGCCCTGACGACTCCAGCGCACATCGTCAAAACAGTGGTGAATCAGAAAGAGGCCCCGGCCATGGGAGGCATCTAGCTGCCCACAAAGATCGGCCCTGCGGCAATGGGGGGGGATGCCTGGCCCCTCGTCCTGGACCTGCCAAACCAACCAATTGGTGGTTTCTGTGCGGCGGATCCGGACGGATTTTTCAGGATCATTGCCATTGCCATGGCGCACTGCATTGACCAGGGCCTCATGTAATCCCAAATGCAACTGGGCCTGCAGGTTGGGGCAAGGCACAGGGTTCAGGAGCAGCTCCACAAGGGAGCCCAGCTGAAGGGTGGATGGAGTTGTGAAATTCAACCAACGCAGCACCGTCTGCTCCAGGCTCTGGAGAGATCAAAACCCTAGGTCTTGATCCGCTGTTGCAAGGCAGGTTGCTGAAGCAGGGCATCCATGAGCCGAACGCCCCGCAATTGGTTTACCAGGGGCATATGGCCCTCTGGGGCCCCAATTGACCAATCAAAACTGGCAGGATAGCGGGTCCAAATGCCCCCCTGCTTCCACCCAAGCTTGAGCCATAGGTCCTCCCAGCGGCCGTTACAGGCCCCCAGCAGACGCCCTTGAACGGAAAAACCAAATCGCTCCCTAGAGAAGCAAACCCAGAGACGATCAAGACTCTCTAGATCTGCCGCTCCCATGGCAGCGACCTCGCTGTAATAGACGTAGCCGCGCCTAACGGCTTCCCCACCAGCCAGCTCCCGCAGGATCGAGCTGGTCAGTCGGTCTGCCTCCTCCCACTCCTGCAAAACAAGGGCTTTTTGCAGGGGGGCGTAATCAATGCCCTGGGAGCTGGGGGTTGCCAGCCAGCCGGAGGGGTATTGGCCAAAAAACTGATCTCGTTCGTACCCTGGCTCGGCCACCAGCCACTGGATCAATAGACCTGCAGCCCAATCGTCGCCGGTGGCATCGAAATGATCGAGCTCGCCCGCCAGCAGCGGCTGCAGCTCAGGCAGCCTCTGCTCAAGCTGGGTAATCAGGGCACGCTTCTGGCGCTGGGAGGCTGCCCTAAAGGTGTCAAGCAGCGCTTCTGGGCTAGCTGTTGCCGTGACCTGGGGGCCAGAAAGCATGGGTACCGAAAGTGCTCGTGCCTCGTATGGCCCACTATGTCAGCAGAGATAGGGGCCCGTGATGGAAGCCGACTGCCCGCGGTTGTCGGTCGAAAGTTTCCTCCAGGAACCTGGGCCGATCATTGATGTGCGCAGCCCAGGAGAATTTGGCCAAGGCCACATTCCCGGGGCCCGCAACCTGGCGCTCTTCTCTGATGAGGAAAGGGCCCTGGTGGGCACCGCTTACAAGCAGCAGGGCCGAGCAGCGGCTGTGGGACTCGGGCTGGAGTTGGTGGGCCCGAAATTGGCCGAGCTCGGCAGAGCCCTTGCCGGCCATCAGTCTGACCCGGACCAAAGCCAGGAAGCCCTGCGGATCCACTGCTGGCGGGGTGGCATGCGGTCCGCCAGCATTGCCTGGCTGGCGGGGGTTGGGGACCAACCCTGCCTTTTGCTTGAGGGGGGTTACAAGGCCTATCGACAATGGGTTTTGGCGAGCTTGGAGCAACCCAGGCGACTGCTTTTGCTCAGTGGCCGGACTGGCACGGGCAAAACCGATCTATTGCTGGCCCTAAGGGACCAGGGCCAGCAGGTGTTGGACCTCGAGGGACTGGCGAACCACCGCGGTAGCAGCTTTGGCGGGCTGGGTCAGGCGCCCCAGCCAAGCAATGAGCACTTCGAAAACGAATTGGCCTCCGTGCTCGATGGCTGTCGAGATGACAGCTGGATCTGGGTTGAGGCGGAGAGCGCCCAGGTGGGGCGATGCCGCATCCCAACCCCCATCTGGCGCCAAATGCAACAGGCCCCAACCATTGAAATCCAGCGGCCCATGGTCGAACGATTGGAGCGGCTAGTGGCCGTTTACGGCCCCCACGACCGGGGCGAACTTGCGGAGGCAACCGAGCGCATTTCCAGGCGCCTGGGCCCCCAGCGAACGGCCATCGCCCTTGGGGCCATCGCCACGGGCAACCTGCAGGAAGCCTGTGGGCAGATGCTCGATTACTACGACCGCTGCTACGACCACGAACTGGCCCGCCGCCAGCAGCCGGCCCTGGCCAGCCTCGATCTGGCCGGTCTTGACGACCAAGAAGCTTCTAAACAACTACTGGCGCGGGCCCTTGTCGCAACCAGCCACCTTTAAGATCATTTTTTAATCCGGTTGCTATGGGCGCTGCCATTCAGTTCTTCCAAGGGGTGGATGAACCGGTCGTGCCCGACATCCGCATGACCCGCTCGCGGGACGGCCGCACGGGCCAAGCGATCTTTGTTTTTGAGCAGCCTGAGGCCCTAGCCCCAGAAGCGATGGGGGATATCGGCGGCATGTACATGCTCGATGAGGAGGGCCAGATGGTGACGAGGGAGGTCAACGCCCGGTTTGTCAACGGCAAGGCTGCGGCCCTAGAGGCCACCTATACCTGGAAGACAAGCGCAGATTTCGAGCGCTTCATGCGTTTTGCCCAGCGCTACGCCGAAAGTCACGATCTCGGCTTCGCCGGCAAGGAGGAAGAGGCCGAACAGGAAGGGCGCCAGGAGCCCGAAGGTGGCCAGGAGCCCGAAGGGGACTGATCCGTTGAAATTTGGCCAATGGCTAGGGATTCTTGCCTTGGTGGCAGCCGCCACCTTGCTCTGGAGCCTGCGCCAAAGCCTGATCATCCTGTTTGCCGCCGTAGTGGTGGCCATAGCCCTTTGCACCCTGGTCAATTGGGTGCGCCAAAGGCTGGGCTGTACCCGCCCAGTGGCCCTGGCCCTAGGCCTCGGAACGATTCTGCTGGCGGCGTTGCTAATTGCCACGGTGGTGATCCCTCCTTTTGTGGGGGAATTCAGCCAACTCCTGGCCAAGCTGCCTGATGCCGCAGCCACCCTGGCGCAACTACTGCGCACCGGCCTAAGCAATGTTGGTCAGATGATCTATGGCCAGGGAGATGGAAATCTCAGCTGGCTTAGGGACCGGTTCGGCAATGGAGAGCTTGGCAAAATCAATTTCGGCGGCCAGGACGCTGGCCGAACCAATTGGCTGGCCAGCCTGATGGGTCTCCTGGGCCTGGCAAGTGGCCTGGGTGGCGCCGTATTGCAAGGTCTGTTCGTGGCCGCGGTTGGCCTAATGGTCGCCATTCAGCCAACCCCCTATAGGGAGGTGGTTGTACTGCTGGCTCCATCCTTTTACCGACGCCGGCTGCGCCAGGTATTGATCCTCTGCGGTGATGCCCTCAGTGCCTGGATGGTGGGGGTCCTGATCAGCTCCCTTTGCGTGGGCACGCTGGCGGCCATTGGCCTAAGCCTGCTGGGGGTGAAGTTGGTGGCAGCCAATGCCGTGCTGGCCGGCCTGCTCAACATCATTCCCAACATCGGCCCCACCCTGAGCACGGTCTTCCCCATGGCCGTCGCCCTGCTAGACGCGCCCTGGAAGTCGTTGGCCGTGTTACTGCTTTACATAACCGTCCAAAACCTGGAGAGCTATGTAATTACCCCATCCGTGATGCACCACCAGTTGAGGTTGCTGCCGGGCCTAACCCTGGCTGCCCAACTGCTTTTCACCGTGATCTTTGGCCCCCTGGGCCTATTGCTAGCCCTACCGATGGCCGTATGCCTGCAGGTAATTGTGCGGGAGGTGCTAATTCGTGATGTGCTGGATCCCTGGAAAAGGATGCGCCCGACATGAACAACAGGGCTCTGCTTGGCCTGCTGGCGCTTGTGGTGCTGGGCCTGCTGGCCTGGGAACTGCGCTGGGTGTTGCTGGTGTTGTTTGGGGCCGTAGTACTGGCAGTGGCCCTGGATGTGCCAATCACCCTGTTGCGTCGAATCCTGCCCCTGAATCGCCCGGCCGCCCTGGTAAGCGTGATCGTGGCGATCGTGGTTGTTGGGGGCTGGCTGGGACAGCTGTTAATTCCTGAGCTGCTCGATCAGATCAACCAGCTCTCGATCCTGATCCCGGTGCTGTCTCAGCGAATAGTGACGATGGCAAGCCATGTGACCTGGCTGCCCTCCATAGAAAACCAGTTGCTTCAACCCGGACTACTGGAAAAACTACAGCCGGTGGGCAGCCAGCTGCTAGGCCTGGCGGGCGGGGCCGCAAACACAAGCATTCAGTTGCTATTGATGGTCTTACTTGCCCTGCTGTTGGCATTAGATCCTCGCAATCATCAAAACCTCCTAATTGCGATCACCCCAAAGCTCTGGAGATATAAGACCAAGGAAGTGCTTGGGGAGTGCCGCGTAGCCCTGGGTGGCTGGCTAGCCGGCATGACAATTTCGGCGGCAAGCGTTTTCCTACTTACCTGGGCAGGCCTGTCGCTTTTAAAGATACCCTTGGCCCTACTGAGTGCATTGGCCTGTGGTCTGCTCACCTTTGTGCCCACCATTGGCCCTACGGTGGCCACCTTGCTACCCCTTGCGGTGGCTCTGCTGGTATCACCAACAGCCCTGGTTCAGGTATTGATTCTAAGGCTGATCATTCAGAATGTTGAAGCATTCCTAATCACGCCAATCCTGCTAAGCCGCACGGTGAACCTGCTCCCCACAGTTGCCCTGATGGCCCAGTTGTGCCTAGGGGCCCTGCTGGGGCTGCCGGGGGTGCTGCTTGCCCTGCCGCTGGTAGTTGTTTTACAGGTGATATGCGAGGAAGTGATCGTCAAGGAGCTAATGGATCGCTGGGCTTGATCAACTAGCGATATCGACGTATTAACGACGGCATAAACACCAGCACAGCAATAGCCAAGGGATGGGTTGCAATCCCCGTTGCCAAGCTAGTAAATGTGAAGTGATCTAGTAGCAGCACCAACTCGACTCGTAAATCAAGAATTGCCAGAACCGCCAAAAAAAATGGCAGCCAGCGAAGTGGCTGATTCAATTGCGGGGCCTAGAAAGCACTGGCAAAAGTGTGGGGGCAACACCGATACTTGACCAACTACCCACGGCAATACCTATGGTCAGCGCCACCGCAAACCAGAAGAGACTAGCGCCGCCAAAAAATATCAAGCCCAGCAGGGGTAAAATGGTGGTCAGAGATGTGTACAAGGATCTGGTGAGGGTTGCATCAACAGCCACATCCACCTGTTCAACTAGCGGCAAATCGGCAAGGGTTGTGCGCTGTTCACGGATCCGGTCAAAAACCACAACTGTGTCAGTTACCGAATAGCCAGCAACCGTAATTAGGGAAACGGCAAAAAGGGAATCCACTTCCACACCGGCTAATAAGCCAAGCCAGGCAAAGGCTCCACAGGTAAGCAAAACATCGTGGCCAAGGGTGAAAAGGGCCAGGAAGGCAAAGACACCGTTGTAGCGAAAAGTGATATAAACGGCGATGGCGGCAAAGCTCACCAAAAGGGAAAGAACGCTGCCCTGCAGTAATTGTTGGCCAAGGGTTGGCCCGATCGTGTCCACAGAAATGCCATTTGGATCAAGGGGACCCACAATTTTTGGCATCTGCTGCACCAGGGCTGCCGTCTGGATGGGGCCCAGGTCCTGGAGCCTCATGACTAGGGAGTGGCCCTGATCAAGTACCTGAACCACCGCATTGGCCAGGTTTGGGGCCGGCTGGCCGTCCTGGGCGGGCAGGCTCAACTGGGCAAGGGCCGCCTGGATCTCAGGGGCACTGATCCCAGAGCAGGCTTGCTGGTCACAGACCCGTTCCAGCTGGATCTGGGTGCCGCCGGTGAAATCAAGGCCAGGCTTGAGGGGCGCCTGAATAGATGGGTTTAACCAGCAGAGGACCAGGCCGACCACACTCAAAATGGCGGCCACACCGGAACCCCACCAGGCCGTATGCCGGTGGCGACTGATCCGAAAACGGGGCTGAGAAGGGGTGGAAGCTGAAGAAATCATCCGGCTGCTTTGACGGGCAATTGGTTGGCGGGTAGGAAATAGTTGGGCTGGCGCAAAGCGCCGTAGCTGAGCAACAGTCGCAGGATCGTGCGGGTGCAGGTGAGGGCGGTGAACAGGCTCAGCAGCAGACCGATTGCCAGGGTTACGGCAAAGCCCTTAACCAGGCCAGTGCCCAGGGCAAATAGGGCCACGCAGCTGATAAGGCCCGTCACATGGCCATCAATGATCGAAGAGAAGGCCAGGGAAAAGCCGGTGTCCATTGAGCGAATCAGGGTGTTGCCCGAGCGCAATTCCTCCTTGACCCGCTCAAAGATCAAGACATTCGCATCCACTGCCATGCCGATTGAGAGGATGAATCCCGCGATCCCCGGCAGGGTGAGGGTGACTGGAATCAGTGAGTAGATGGCCAGGTTGAACAGGGCGTAGAGGCTCAAGGCGATCACTGCCACCACCCCAGGCAGGCGGTAAACAACCACCATGAACAGGGCCACTAGGGCCAAGCCAGAAAGGGCCGCCACCAGGCTGCGGCGCACGTTTTCAGTGCCCAGGGTTGCCCCAATGGTGCGCTGTTCGATCACCCGCACCGGTAGGGGCAAGGAGCCACCCTTGAGCTGAACCTCCAGATCCCGGGCCTCCTCTGAGCTGAAATTGCCCGTAATGCTGGCGGCACCTCCCGTAATTCCTGCCACCTGGAATTGGGGCCCCACGCTGGCCTCACTGATTGAGCGTCCATCCAAAACGATCCCGAGCAAACGGTTGCTACCGGCAATCGACTTAGTTAGTTCTGCGAACTTTTCGCCGCCCTCACGGTTGAAAGTCAGGGTCACATCCCAGCCGTTGCCAGTTTGCTGCTGCTGCCGGCCCGCACCCACCAAATCCTTGCCGGTGAGCTGGGAGGGCTCATAGAGGCCAACGATCTTGGTGTTAACCGTTGCCAGCAACAGCTCCAGTTGATCGGTTTCACTGCTGCCTGGGGGCACAGCAATGCCCAGGGCCTTGAGAGCGTCCGCCAGTTCCTCTGCCTTGATTTTCGTGTCGGGCGATGGATCTTCACTGGCCGCCTTGATCCTGGCAGCAGTGGCCTGGCGCTTGAGTTTCAACAGGCCCTGCATTTCCGCATCGGTGCCAGCTTTTTGGGCCCGAAATTCAAGCAGCGCTGTGGTGCCAAGCACCTTGGCTGCCCTACTGGGATCCTGTTCACCGGGCAGTTGCAGGATCAGCTGGTCATTGCCAACGGTTTGCAGGGTTGATTCGGATACCCCGAGGCCATTAATGCGCCGATCCAAAACCTCCTTTACTGATTCCAGCTGTTCCTTTTCCACCTTCTTGATCGCCCCACTGGGGAGCACCTGGAGGGTGAGCTGGCTTCCGCCTTGGAGATCCAGGCCCAAGGGCGGCGGCACATTTAGGACCAGGGCTCCTGCCGCAATCGCCAGGGCCAAAATCAGGGCAAACCACCCCTGCTGACGTGCCATCTCAGATCTGGCCTGTGTGGAGTGCCTTGGCAGCTTCCACGATTTGGTGGGGCTGAATGATCGTCAGGTTCTCCAGGGTGCCGTTGTAAGGGGTGGGGATGTCTTGGGAAGAGAGCCGGATCGGGCGGGCGTCTAGGTCGTCGAAACAATGCTCAGTAATCAGGGCAATTAATTCGGCTCCAATGCCACCGGTCTTCATGCATTCCTCCACCACAATCACCTTGTGGGTCTTACGGATCGACCTGGCAACGGTCTCCATGTCGAAGGGCTTGAGGCTGATCAAATCGATCAGCTCCACATCCACACCCTCCTGCTCCAGCTGCTGCACTGCCTTTAAACAGTGATGGCGCATGCGCGAGTAGGTCAAAACCGTAACGTCCCTGCCCTCCCTGACCACCTCAGCCTGATCAAGGGCACAGATGTAATCACCTTCAGGGATTTCCTCCGAGAGGTTGTAGAGGAGCACGTGCTCAAAGAAGAGCACGGGGTTGTTGTCGCGAATCGCCGCCTTCATCAGGCCCTTGGCGTTGGTGGGCGTACTCACCGCCACAATCTTGATGCCCGGAACCGCGTGGAAATAGGCCTCTAGCCGCTGGCTGTGTTCCGCTCCTAGCTGGCGCCCCACACCCCCGGGGCCCCTCACCACGGTGGGGATGGTGTAGTTGCCGCCACTGGTGTAGCGGAGCATCCCCATGTTGTTGGAGATCTGGTTGAAGGCCAGGAGCAGGAAGCCCATGTTCATGCCCTCGACGATTGGGCGCAGGCCCGTCATCGCGGCACCTACCGCCATGCCAGTAAAGCCATTCTCGGCAATCGGGGTGTCGAGCACCCGCAGCTCGCCATATTTTTCGTAGAGGTCCTTGGTCACCTTGTAGGAGCCGCCGTATTGGCCGACGTCCTCTCCCATCACACATACGTGGGGATCGCGGGCCATTTCCTCGTCAATGGCGTCGCGCAGGGCGTTGAACAGCAGCGTCTCTGCCACGAGTTGGCTTGAACCGGTTGGGGTCAACCTATCTCAGACACTCACACCCCTTGCAAGCGAGGGGCTAGGCCGATTCTTCGGCCTTAATCGGCAACAGGCTGCGGATGAAGACTAAAAACAGGCCTAAGGCGATGAAGCCAAAACTGAAGGTGGCCAGAAAACACATGCCCACAGCCAGGGTTTTGATGGCAGTGGCAATGCTTTGGGCGAAGGCGGCCGCAAAAACCGGCGGATGCAGGGCGTAATGGGCCACAACCCGCTGGCTCAACCCCAGACAAAGCCAGCCCAGCAGAGCTGCCGTGATCGAGCCGGAAAGAAAACTGAGGGGCCCCTTGCGGGGCGGCCCAGCCTCCTGGGGGGCAGGTGGGTTTTGATCAGTATTCATATCTGCCATCAGATCAGGCTGACACCCACCGGGTTAAAAGAGCAGCACCAGGCCTCAAATCCTGCCGTCTCAAGGGCATTCGCCAAGAGGCCGTGGGCGGCCGTCGCCTGGCCCAGGTCAGCAAATAAGGCAAAACAACTCGGACCCGAACCGCTCATCGCCACAGTCAGGGGTGGGGAAAGCTGGGGGTTTGCTGTCTGGGAGTTATTAGATAGCTGGGCCAACAACGCCAGGGCACCGCGGACACTCTCCACCTCCGGCTCCACCAGTTGCTGCAAATCATTTCGCAGCCTGGGGGGGCAGCGCCCCTCGGCCAATTGGGCCAGTAGGGGGTTCTGGCGCAGGGCATCGCGGCGCTGGGCAAATTCCTGCTCCTCGCTCAGGTAAAAGTCGCCGCGCAGCTCCCTGCTGCGGCCGTAGGCCCAGGGGGTACTGACGTGGGCCTCGGGCTGCTTGATCAACAGCACGGCCAAGGTGCCTGCTGCAGCAGGCAGCACGGGCTCAAGCAATTCACCGCGGCCAAAACAGAGCTGGGTGCCGCCTGCCATGCAAAAGGGCATGTCTGAACCAAGTTCTGCGGCCATGGCCGTTAGCTCTGGAGCCTCAAATCCCAGGCCCCAGAGCCGATTCAGGCCGAGCAGGGCGGCCGCCCCATTGCTCGAGCCCCCGGCCAGGCCAGCACCGATCGGAATGCGTTTATCCAGCTGAATATGGGCGCCCAGTTCGGGGAAACCAGAGCGGGCCCTTAGCAACTCCCCCGCCCGCAAAACCAGGTTGCTGGCATCGGTGGGCAGGTCAGGGCGGCTGCACTCCAACTGGATCTGGCCGTCCGCCGTGGTTTTGAACCTGAGGGTGTCGGCCAAATCAATGGTCTGCATGACCATCGCCAACTCGTGGAAGCCATCGCTGCGCTGGCCCAACACCTCGAGATGGAGGTTGATTTTGGCGGGGGAAGAAACCGTCAGCTGGGCCATGGCGCCGCTCTATCCCAGGTCGGAAGTGCTGTGATTCAAGCCGGCCGCCAGGGCCACCCACTGGGAGGGGGTCAGCTCCTGGGGCCGTTGTTGCAGGCTGACACCAGCTTCAGCCACCAGGGCTTCCAGCCTGGCTTCTGGCTGAAGGCCCGCGAGGGTATTGCGCAGCATCTTGCGACGGGCCAGGAAGCAGCGCTTAAGCAGTTGTTCGACGGTGCGAGCTAGTGCTGGGGCCAGCCGTTGATCAGCCGGTAGGGGATCGATGGCAATCACCTCTGACATCACCTTGGGGGGTGGCTGAAAGCAGCGAGGCGGCACGGGGCAGATGCTCTGGCAATGGCCCAGCAATTGCATCCGCACACTTAGGGCTGAATAGTTGCTGCTGCCCGGCATGCAGCGAATTCGCTCCCCCACCTCCTGTTGGACCAGCAACACCAGCCGTTGGTAGGGCTGCTCTATGGGCCGATCCAATCGACCCACCAGCCGCTCCAGTAGGGGGCCTGTGATGTTGTACGGGATGTTGGCCACCACCTTGGTGGCCTCTGGCAGCGGCACCGCCAACACGTCGCCCTCCGTAAGGCTGAAGCGGGGCTCCCCCCCAAATCGCCCGCTCAGGCCGACCACGAGATCCCGGTCCAGCTCCACCGCCGCCACCGCAGCAGCCGGGGATTCCAGCAGTTTTTCCGTAAGGGCGCCCCGGCCAGGCCCCACCTCTAAAACCCTATCCCCAGCACCTAGCTGGGCAGCCGCCACAATCGCCCTCAGCACACCTTGATCAACCAACCAGTGCTGGCCGAAACGTTTACGGGCGCGGTGTGCGGCAAAGCCCATGGCTATTAACTCCTCGCCCCAGATTGCCTGGCGAAGTACCTAATGCCCCCAGCGGATCCAACGCACTGGCCTTCTTACCGGTGGAAGGGGCACCAGGGCCACCACCAGTTCCAGGGTGCTGTGTTGCCAGTGGGGATGCTCCGCCAGCCAGCAACTAAAGGCCCTCTCCAGGCGCTTGCGCTTGAGAACGTTGATGGCGGCCAAACCCCAGCCATCTCGGCCACTGCTGCTGCGACCCTTCACCTCCACCAAAAGCAACCGACCAGCCTTATGGAGCAGTAGGTCGATTTCCCCCCAGCGGCAGTGCCAGTTGCGATCGAGCATTTGCCAGCCGTTTTGACGCAGGAGCCCCAGGGCCCGCTGCTCGGCCCAACCACCGCCAATTTTTGGGGGCAAGGCCATCGGAAAATTGCCGCTAGCCCATGGTTCCCACCGGGAAGGTTCGTAGGCTGGGGTTTGTTGCACAGCCGCCATGGCCCGCCGCCACAGCCCTGTTTGGGGGCTGCTTTGTGCCCTATGCCTGCTTCTCTCAGGCGTTTTTGCCCAGCCCGCCTACGCGGCCATGGACGTGGCCAAGCAGGTATTAATTGGGGCCGATTTCAGCGGCCAGGAGCTGAGGGGAGCCACCTTCAATCTCACGAACCTGAGGGATGCAACCTTTGCCGGTTCTGACCTGCAGGGGGCAAGCCTCTTTGGCGCGAAATTACAGGATGCGGACCTAAGCAACACAAACCTGAAGGAGGCCACCCTCGATTCAGCGATCTTCGATGGCACCAACCTCACCAATGCCGTGCTCGAAGACGCCTTTGCGTTCAACACCAAATTCAAGAATGTAGTGATCGAGGGCGCCGATTTCACCAATGTGCCGCTGCGCGCCGATGCCCTGAAAACCCTGTGCGCCAGTGCCCATGGCAGCAATTCAGTGACAGGTCGCAGCACCCGCGACACCCTTGGGTGTAGTTGAGCGGAGTGTGCCATGAGCTTTGACGCCCACAGCCTGGAGCGGCTTAAGGAGCTGGGCCGCAGCCTGCCTAAAGCCCTGCCTACACCTGTCCAAAACAGCGACATCCCCAGCCAGGCAGCTGCAGGCACTAGGGCCAGCGAGAGGCGCCATCGGGTCGAAACCGAAGAGGACCCGGATGCCCTTTTTCGCGAATTGATGCAGGTAAGCCCCGATGGAACGGTGCCCCCCCATCTGCTGGAAAGACTCAAAAAGGCCGAGGGGCAGCGGGCCACCGCAGTGGCTCCTCCCCAAGCAGCTCTCCCGAATAAAGCTGCTTCAGGGAAGTCCCCCACCAACACGGGGAAACCCAAGCGGGCCCCTGGCATGGGGGATGCCGAGCTGTATACCGTTTTTCAGCAATTGCTACTCGAAGACGATGACCTAGGAGAAAGCTCCTAGGTTGGTTTTTGACTAGTCAGTGTCCATGGCCATTCGCATCGGTATCAACGGTTTTGGTCGCATCGGCCGCCTCGCTTTTCGCCGGGCCTGCAGCCTGGGCGAAGTTGAGGTGGTGGGGATCAATGACCTGATCGATGTGGAGTACCTGGCCTACATGCTTTGCTACGACTCAACCCATGGCCGATTCCAGGGTGATGTACGCATAGAAAACGGCCAGCTGGTGGTCAACGGCAAGAGCATCCGCATTACGGCCGAGCGCGATCCCAACCAGCTCAAGTGGGGGGAGATTGGCGCCGATTACGTGCTGGAAAGCACCGGCTTTTTTCTAACTGATGAAAGTGCCCGTGCCCACATCAACGCCGGCGCCAAAAGGGTCGTAATGAGCGCCCCCTCCAAGGACGAAACGCCGATGTTTGTGATGGGGGTCAACCACAGCAGCTATGCAGGCCAAGACGTGGTCTCAAATGCCAGCTGCACCACCAACTGCCTGGCCCCGATGGCCAAGGTTCTCAACGACAGCTTCGGCATCGTCAACGGCCTGATGACCACGGTGCACGCCACCACAGCCACCCAGAAGGCCGTCGATAGCCCCTCGGCCAAGGACTGGCGCGGTGGCCGAGGTGCCGGCCAGAACATCATCCCCAGCTCCACCGGCGCCGCCAAGGCGGTTGGCCGGGTGATCCCTGAACTCAACGGCAAACTGACCGGGATGTCCTTCCGGGTGCCCACCCCCGACGTCTCGGTGGTGGATCTGACGGTGAACTTGGAGAGGCCGGCCAGCTACGAGCAGATCAAGGCCGCCATGCGGGCAGCGGCTGAGGGGCCCATGGCCGGCATCCTTGGCTACACCGAAGACGAAGTGGTCAGCAGCGATTTCCTCGGTGAGAGCTGCACCTCGGTTTTCGATGCCGGCGCCGGCCTTGCCCTCACCGACACCTTCGTGAAGGTGGTCGCCTGGTACGACAACGAATGGGGTTACAGCTGCAAGTGCCTTGACCTGATGCTCCACATGGCGACGGTTGTCTGAGACAGGTGTGGCACAGGTAAGGGTGTCGCTCCTTGCCCCGTGGGTCCAAAAGCCATCCTCACCTTCAGCAGCCAGGGTTCCCAGCCGCCCCTAAACCTGCTGCTCCCTGCTGGCCGGCCCCAGGATGTGGCTGCCTGGCTGGCAGCCACCATCGCCTGCGAAGGTCTGCTGCCAAGTGAGCTCAGGGGGCAGGCATGCGGTATCGACTGCAGTTATCAATACCGCCTGGAGCAGAAAGCCCACGGCATCAGCCTTGAGTGCTGGCGGCGCTACCCCAATTCAAGTAATTGGCAGCGCCGCTGTGGGCCAATGCAGCTCGAACAATTCATCCGCCGCTTTCAGCCAACCTGCGCCGCTCACCATGCATCCAGCTGATCCAATCGGCGGAAATCTGCTTGGGGCAAACCGCTTCACATTCGAGCTGGCTACTGCAACTTCCAAAACCTTCCTTCAACATCTGCCGCTGCATCGCTTCAGCCCTGGTCGCGCGCTCTGGTTGCCCCTGGGGAAGCTGGGCCAAGTGGGCCAGCTTGGCGGCCACAAACAGGCTGGCGGATGCGTTGCGGCAGCTTGCTACGCATGCACCACAGCCGATACAGGTGGCGGTTTCAAAGGCTGAACTGGCCTGCTGGCGGCCCACCAATAGGGCATTAGCATCTGGGGCACTGCCGGTATTTACCGAGCAAAAACCGCCTGCCTCGATCAGATGATCAAGGGCGCCTCGATCCACGGCCAAGTCTTGGATCAAGGGGAATGCCTTCGCCTGCCAAGGTGCAAGGGTGAGGGTGTCGCCGTCCTTGAAACGGCGCAGATAGAGCTGGCAAACGGTGGTAGCCGCCTGGGGACCATGGGCCTGACCATTGACCAGGAAGCCGCAGCTGCCGCAAATTCCCTCGCGGCAATCGTGCTCAAAAAGCACCGGCCGCTCACCCGACACAATTAATTGCTCATTGAGTAGGTCTAGAGCTTCGAGCAGGGAGAGATCTGCCGAGACCTGCTCCAGCCGATAGTTGACATAGCTGCCAGGCCGGTCAGCCCTTTCCTGGCGCCAAATCCGCAGGTTCAGGGAGAGCTGGTTAATCATCGGTAGTTGCGGGTGCTGGGCTGGAGCTGGCTGAAGGCGAGGGGCTCCTGGTGCCTGATTGGATCAGCGCCCTGCCGATATTCCCAGGCCGCAATGTGGGCAAAGTTTTTGTCGTCGCGGACGGCCTCACCTTCCGGGCTCTGGTGCTCCTCCCGGAAGTGGGCCCCGCAGGATTCCTCCCGGGCCAGGGCATCCCGGAGCATCAACTGGGCCAGACCAAAGAAATCACTGAGCCGTAGGGCCTTCTCCAGCTCCGCATTGGGCTCCAGCGCCTCGCCTGGCACCCGAACTTCCCGCTGAAAACGCCCTTCCAAATCGGCCACTGCCACCAGAGCGGCCCGTAGGCCAGCGGCGCTGCGACTAATACCGCAGTGTTCCAGCATTAAATGCCCCAGCTCACGGTGGAAGCTGTCGACGGGCCTATCGCCAGCCACGGCCAGCAAACCATTTATACGCAGCCCAGCCCTGTCCATCGCCTCCCGGCAGGCCTCCTGGAGCGGGGAATCCCCCTGGCCCAGGGCACCGGCCTCGGCCAGCCAGGCCGTGACGGTGGCTGGCGCAATGAAGTAGCCATCGGCCAAACCCTGCATTAGGGCACTGGCTCCAAGCCGATTGGCGCCATGCTCCGAAAAATTGGCCTCACCGAGCACAAACAACCCCGGAATCGAGCTCATTAGGTGATAGTCCACCCACAGGCCTCCCATCGTGTAATGGGGTGCGGGATATATCCGCATCGGTGATCGCATCGGATCGTCACCTGTGATCCGCTGATACATCTCAAATAGGTTGCCGTAACGCGCCCCAATCACCCCTGAACCCTGGCTTTGGATGGCGTCGTTAAAATCTAGATACACGGATCGGCCACCGGGACCCACCCCACGGCCGCCATTGCAGAGCTCCCTGGCCCGTCTCGAGGCCACATCCCGGGGCACCATGTTGCCGTAGCTGGGGTATTGACGCTCTAGGAAGTAGTCCCTTTCTGCCTCGGGAATCTGGTCGGCCTGGCGGCAATCTCCAGGGGTGAGCGGCAACCAGACCCGGCCATCGTTGCGCAGGCTTTCACTCATCAAGGTGAGCTTGCTTTGGTAGGCATCCCCGCTGGGAATGCAGGTGGGATGGATTTGGGTAAAACAGGGATTGGCAAACAATGCCCCCTGCTGGTGGGCGCGCCAGATCGCACTGGCATTGGACTTCAGGGCATTGGTTGAGAGGTAATAGACGTTTGT
>NZ_JAGQBV010000018.1:0-42273 GCF_024345815.1 Cyanobium sp. HWJ4-Hawea
CTGCAATCGGCTGAGGCTAAAAGCTTCAACTGTTTCCAGAGCAAATCGACGGAATCCCAGCCCCCCTCTCCTAGAGGGGGGCTTTTTTGTGGCTAAGACCCTGAAAGCAATGCCTGTTACTAACGTGTCGCAAGCCAAGGTGTTTACCAATGGGCAGCAGCTTCGGGAAGCTTTTTCGCATCAGTACCTTTGGCGAATCCCACGGTGGGGCCGTGGGGGTGATTGTCGATGGCTGCCCGCCGCGACTGGCCCTGGATCTGGAGGCCATCCAAACCGAACTCGACCGGCGTAAACCTGGCCAGAGCAAGATCACGACCCCCCGCAAGGAAGACGACCGGGTTGAAATCCTCAGTGGCCTACTGGATGGGGTGACCCTGGGCACGCCGATCGCGATGGTGGTCCGCAACAGGGATCAACGCCCCCAGGACTACAAGGAAATGGAGGTGGCCTTTCGCCCCTCCCATGCCGATGCCACCTACCAGGCCAAGTACGGCATCCAGGCCCGCAGTGGTGGTGGCCGTGCCTCAGCGCGGGAAACGATCGGACGGGTGGCCGCTGGAGCGATCGCCAAACAATTGCTGGCCAAGGTCCATGGCACCGAGGTGCTCGCCTGGGTGAAGCGGATCCACACCCTTGAGGCAGCGGTGGATCCAGCCACGGTGACCCTGGAGGCAGTGGAAAGCAACATCGTGCGCTGCCCGGATCCCGCCATGGCGGAGCGGATGATCGAGCGGATCGAGGCAATCGGCCGCGAGGGCGACTCCTGCGGCGGAGTGATCGAATGCGTGGTGCGGCAGGCACCAATGGGCCTGGGCATGCCCGTATTCGACAAATTGGAGGCAGATCTGGCCAAGGCGGTGATGTCGCTGCCGGCCACCAAGGGCTTTGAGATCGGCTCCGGCTTTGAAGGCACCCTGCTCAAGGGCAGTGAGCACAACGACGCCTTCCTGCCCACGGGCGATGGCTCCCTGCACACCGCCACCAACAACTCCGGCGGCATCCAGGGGGGGATTAGCAATGGAGAGGCGATCGTGATTCGCGTGGCCTTCAAACCCACAGCCACGATCCGCAAGGCTCAGCAAACCATCAACGATCGGGGTGAAGCCACCACCCTGGAAGCCAAGGGCCGGCATGATCCCTGCGTACTGCCCCGGGCAGTGCCGATGGTGGAGGCGATGGTGGCCCTAGTGCTGGCTGATCACCTGCTCAGGCAGCAGGGGCAGTGCAGCGTCCCCTAGGGCCAAAACAAGCTCCCTCAATGACTGCCAGGCCTTGTCGTGGTCAAAAGTTCCGCCATAGTCCAAAGTCCCGCCCAGGGCAACCGCATCCACCCCGGAGCTAAGCCAAGCCAGCACATCGGTGGGGGCCAAGCCCCCAGCCGCAATGCAAAACGGCAAGTCCCCAAGCGGTGCCCGTAGGCGGGGCCAATAGGCCGGCCCCAGGCTGCTGGCGGGAAAAAGCTTGACCAGCCCACAGCCGAGAGATTGGGCCCGGTAGACCTCGGAGGGGCTAAGCACCCCGGGCACAAGGGTTATGCCCAGCTGGCAGGCCAACTGCAGCAGGCCTGGGTCAAGCACCGGCGAAACGGCGTAGGTCAGGCCCGCAACTGCCGCAGCCTCCAGGGCCTCGACCTGCCGCACAGATGCTGCACCGAGGTTGAGAGAGGGAAAGCGCTGCTTCAATTCAGCGCACTGCTCTGACCAGGCCGGCAGCGGACTCCAGGCAATTTCGACATGCCTCACCCCAATCGCATCGAGCTGCTTGAGCCGATTAACCAGCTGGATGGGCTCAACAGAACGAAGCACCACCAGCAAGGGCTGGCGGTGCAGGGAGGAAATCAGGCCACTGGCATTGACCTGGAGAGGAGTTTTAGGGGAGTCGGCTTCGTTCAGACGTACTCGGCCACCCGCACGTCACGGCGAATCAGCAACTCCTGCAGATCTTCTGCATCCACCGTTTCCTTCTCGACAAGCATGTCGGCCAGCTCATCGAGAACAGAACGATTTTTGGAGAGCACCTCGGTGGCGCGTTTGTAGGCCTCAGAAACTAGCTGGGCCACTTCCTCATCAATGGCGGCTGCAGTGTCTTCGGAGAAGTCACGCTCGGCTGCGATATCGCGGCCAAGGAACATGCCACCCTGGCTGCGGCCAAGGGCCACGGGACCAAGGCGATCACTCATGCCAAAGCGAGTCACCATCTGCCTTGCCACCCGAGCAACCTGCTGGAGGTCGTTGGAGGCACCGGTGGTGACTTCATCTTCGCCGTAGACAATTTCCTCTGCCACCCGGCCGCCCAGGGCGACGGCCATTTGATTTTGCAGATAGGAGCGGGAATAGAGGCCCGACTCCATCCGCTCTTCGCTGGGGGTGAAGAAGGTGAGACCACCGGCCTGGCCGCGGGGAATGATGCTGATCTTTTGAACGGGGTCGTAATCGGGCATCAGGGCGCCGACTAGGGCGTGGCCACCTTCGTGATAAGCCACCAGGCGCTTGCGCTTCTCACTCATCACCCGATCTTTTTTCTCAGGGCCGGCCATTACCCGCTCGATGGCGTCGTTGACCTCATCCATCGAAACTTCGGTCAGTTGACGGCGGGCCGCCAAAATTGCCGCCTCGTTAAGCAAGTTGGCGAGGTCAGCGCCGGTAAAGCCAGGGGTGCGGCGGGCGACCTTATCGAGGTCGACATCTTTAGCAAGGGTCTTGCCCCGGGCATGGACCTCGAGGATCTGGAGGCGACCGCTGTAATCAGGCCGATCAACCACCACCTGACGATCAAAACGACCTGGACGCATCAGGGCCGAATCGAGCACATCGGGGCGGTTAGTGGCAGCCACGATGATGATGCCGGTGTTGCCCTCAAAGCCATCCATCTCGGTGAGGAGCTGGTTGAGGGTTTGTTCCCGCTCGTCGTTGCCGCCGCCTAGGCCAGCGCCCCGCTGGCGGCCCACCGCATCGATTTCATCGATGAAGACAATGCAAGGGGCGCTCTTTTTGGCCTGCTCAAACAGATCGCGCACCCGGCTTGCACCCACGCCCACAAACATCTCCACAAACTCAGAGCCTGAGATCGAGAAGAAGGGCACACCAGCTTCACCAGCCACAGCCTTAGCCAAAAGGGTTTTGCCCGTACCGGGAGGGCCCACCAGAAGCACCCCTTTGGGGATCTTGGCGCCGACGGCGGTAAAACGATCCGGATTTTTGAGGAAGTCGACGACTTCAGTGAGCTCTAGCTTGGCCCCCTCAATGCCAGCCACATCGCCGAAGGTCACCTGGGTCTGGGGCTCCATCTGCAACCGAGCCTTGCTCTTGCCGAAGCTCATGGCAGGGTTGCCGCCACCGCCCTGGGCGCGGCGCAACAGGAAAAACAGGCCGCCCAGCAGCAAGAGGGGGAACAGCAAGCTGCCTATGGCCTGCTGCCAGGCCGCTGGCTCGCGGCTGGGCTGCACTGCGATATCAACGTTGTGATCGGTGAGCAGCTTGAGCAAATCCTTGTCTGGTGCCAGGTTGACCACGGCACGGCGACCATCGTTTTCCACCACCTGGGCGGTGCCCCGGTCAGGGGAAATCAGAACCCGGGAAACGTCGTTGGCCTCTACGGCCTCAACGAAATCGCTGTAGCGAAGGGTCCGCGGAGCGTTGGCTGGATCGGGTCGATCCAGAAAAGCCGTGCCCACGGCAATCATCACGATTACCAAAATTACGTAGAGCCCGGCATTGCGCCAACGCTTGTTCACGGCTTATGAGAGGGAAGTAAAGGAATGTTAACCGGCCTTGCGGCCCGAATCGCTAGTTGGCAGATCGGAGCACATCCACCACGCTGCGGAAGGCGAACCACTCGGGAATTTCCTCGCCGCCGCGGAGCATTTGGCGGAATTGGGTGCCGCTGAGCTTGCGCACGTGCAGGCCCCGGGCCTCGGCGTGCTGGGCGGTCACGTAGCCCTCTTCCTCCGTATACACGAGGTTGAGCGAAGGCACGGTTTCCATGCCGAGCTCGGCGGCGTTATCCCGGGCAAAATCCTGGGCCTGGTATGGGCCGTAGAAATCCTCGCCAGTTAGGGACGACTTACAGCCGGCCATGTCGCGGCCAATGATGAAGTGGGTGCAGCCATAGTTTTTGCGGATGATCATGTGCTGCAGCGCTTCCCTGGGCCCGGCCATGTGCATCGAATAGGGCAGGTAGGCCCAGCGAATGCGCGGATTGTTCACCTCGGCGGCCAAGCGCTCGTAGGTCTGGAAGCGCACATCACCGGCGATGTCGTCGTCCTGGGTGGGCCCGCAGGTGGGATGCACCAACACCACACCACCGGCACTGACATTGCTGGCATCAAGGGCCCTGGTGAAGAGCTCGTAGTGGGCGCGGTGGATGGGGTTGCGGCACTGGAATGCCACCACGTCTTGACTTTCTGGAAGGGTGGAGCGCACCTCAGCAGGGGTTTTGCAGGGGAACTCCCGGCGGGGCAAACCGAGGCCCTGCACCTGGCCTCCCAAGTAGTAACGACCCCGCTCTGTGGCGATCATCTTCACCGCAGGATGCTCAAGGGAGGTGGTGCCGTAGCAGCCCTTGGCCTCCTTGGCCTTGTCGGGTTCCCAGCGGCTCTCCACGGTGAATAGGGCCAGGTCTTCGCCGCGGTAGGTGAGCAGCAAACGATCGCCGACCGCTATGGCTTCGTCGTTGGTGTCAAAGACAATCGGCAGGCCAAATAGGAGGCCGCTGGTGGTGCGGTTGGAGGCCACCACCGCGTCGTAGTCCGCCTGGTGCATGAAGCCCCTAAGAGGGGAAAAGCCGCCCACAACCAGCAGCTCCACATCACAGGCATTGCGATCACTGCACTCCAACACCCGGATGGCGCTAGCCCTGACTTCCTCCTGGGCCTCGGCCGCCACCATCAGGTCGACCAGGGATCCCCCATGGGGTGCGATCAAGCCGGATGCGGTGGCAGCCATCTAAGACCAACGGGTAAGTGGGATGGATTCTCCCAGACAGCTTGGGAAGCCCCAAAAGACCAATAAAAAAGGGCCCAGCCGGGCCCCTTGCTTTTCATGTTCTGGAAAGGTTCAGGCTTTGGCAGCCAATCAGACCTTCTCGAGCCGGCCATAGAGCTGGCCGATGATTTTCACGTCCACCACCGCCTTAGTGCCCATGTCCGAATCGGAGGGCTGGATAGCGGTGAAAACCCCGGCAAATTCACCGGTGCTGGCATCAACCTTGGTGATCGAAAGGTTCATGGTGCCGGTGCCATCCACGTAGCGCTTCACTGTTTCACCGGTGAACTCATCACCAGCAGGCACCAGGCCCATGGCCGAGCTGTAGCCGGTGGTTAGGCCCCGACCTTTGGGATCGAGGAAGTTGCTGGTGCGATAGCTGGGGGCGCGGAAGCTGCCGTCGAAGTCGGTGCTGGTGGTGATGGAAGATCCATCGGCACTGGCTAGTAGTTCCTTACTGGAGAAGGTGAAAGGCACCTCTTCACCGCCGGGCAGCAGCACGGTGATCGGCTGGAAGTCGATGCCACCTAGCTCCTTGAAGGAGAGGCCATCGGGGCCCACCCCGAGATCTCCATAGACCTGGTCAAGGCTGGAGGTGAAGCGGGTGAGGATCTTGCTAGAGACAAACTGGGCTTCCTGGCGCTTGTTGGCGGGCTCACCCTTCACATACACCTCGGAGGGGTGCATGCAGATTTCCCGCAGCTGATATTTGGCTGAGGAATCAAGGGCGATCGAACCCCGGGCCGAATCGGGCAGGGTCGGGCAATCGTTGGCCAGGCCTGTGTTGTGGATGTCGTCGTAGGTGAGGTTGGCTCGATCCACGGCCTTGGCCCCACCGCTACAGGCGGTCACCAGGCTCAGGCACAGCGCCAGCACTAGGGCCAGCAGAGGACGAAAACTCATGGGAGAAGGCCGCAGAGACAGCGGATCGGAACTGGGCTTCGGCGGATCCTACCGGTGCAAAACCCTCAAAACCCGTACGATGTCGCGGCTCTCAACAAGCCGTATGGAGAGCAGCGACATCGCGACTGAAAGCACCCATAAGTACTGAGATATGAGCCTGACTCCTGCCCAGCAAACCAGCCTCGGCCGCGCCCTAGGGGAGTTGCAAAGCCTGGCCGACGAAATCAATGGCAATCCAGAGGCCCTGCTTGAGCTGTTGCGCCAACTAGAAGGCCTGCATCGCACGATCCAAGACGGCCCTTTCCGCGGCAGCCTGCCCGCCGGCCGCAACCAACTGTTTGAGTTGCTTCAAAACATGGAAAGCAGTGGCGGCTGGCCTTACATACCAAGGCTCCAACTGCGCACCTTTATCGATCTGATGCAACCGGATCCAGATCCCGAGGGCCAGCCGCTGCCGGTCTGAGGGCGCTGAGCAATTGATGGGCAATCGCCAGCTTGGGGGCTAGGGGCAATTGGGTTTCCTTGCCATCAGCGTCGAGCAACCAGCCCTGATTTAGGCCACTGGCAAACCCCGCATGGGGTAAATCAATTGGATTGGCGAAGAGCAAATCACAGCCCTTACGGGCCAATTTCGCCCGTGCCTGTGGCAGGCCTAAACCGCTTGGATCTAGGTGGGTTTGGGCAGCAAAACCAAGGATGCGCTGGGCTGCCGGCTTGCGGGCCACCAGCTCCGCCAGCAGATCGGGCACCTCTTGCCAGTCAGCGGTGAGAGCAGTCGCCAATTCGGCCTTGCTGAGCTTGCTGGCCATCGGCGCCGCCCGTCGATGGTCGGCAACGGCAGCGGCCATCGCCACGGCATCGGCATCGGGCTGGACCGCCAGCAACTCGGCCTGCATTTGGGCGGCGGTTTGCACCGGTGTGCAGTGCAAACCCTCCAGCAGGGCGGGATCAAGGGCCAGGGGGCCGTGCACAAGCCGCACCTGGGCACCCCTGAACCTGGCCGCCTGGGCCAACAACACCCCCATCAGGCCTGTGCTGCCATTGCTTAGGAAGCGCGCAGGATCAAGGGCCTCCCTGGTGGGGCCCGCACTTACCAGCAGCTGCAGACCCTGCCAATCCCTTTGCCAACCCCACAGGGCAAGGGATTCCAAGGCCACCAGCAACTGGGCTGGCTCGGCCATCCGACCATCCCCAAGCCGATCACAGGCCAAGAGCCCTGGGGCTGGAGCCAGGGGCAACACCCGCTGCTGGGCCTGGAGCAGCTGCCAATTGCGCTGCACCGCCGGGGCCTGCCACATGGAGGTATTCATTGCCGCTGCAGCCAGCACCGGCGCCTCAGTGGCCAAAAGGGTGCTGGCCAGCAGGGTATCGGCCATGCCCTGCACCCAACGGGCCAGGCTCGTGGCACTGAGGGGGGCAAGGAGCACCAGTTCGGCCCACTCCGCCAACTCCACGTGGAGGGGGCGGCCGGCCAGATGGCTCCACTGGTCCGCATCGAGATAGCAGCGGTGGCGACTCAAGGAAGCCAGGGCCACCGGGCTAACCAGGGCAGCGGCACTGGGGGTAAGCAGGCAGCGCACCTCGGCACCCCGCTTAGCCAGGGCGCTTACCAGCTGGGGCAGCTTTACCGCAGCAATACTGCCGCTGATGGCGACCAGGATGCGGCGACCAGCCAGGGGATCGGCCGGCAGCCCTGTTGCGGCCGGCAGCGCCGATGGGGAGGGCGACTCAATCCTCATCAAAGGGCTCTTGATCCACCAGGTGCACGTAGGGGCGCGCTAACTCGGGGCGGTGAATGGCCAGGGCCCGCATCAAGTGCCAATCCGCCAGGCCATCGAAGGCCGATGGATAGTCGTCTTCTTCCAGTCGATGGGCCAGCTCAGCGGTGGTCTCTTCGTCAAAGGCAGCTAGCCGTTCTGGGGTAATCGCGGCGCTCATGGCAGAAAGGGCTTGGGGAACTGACCTTTGGAGATAATGGCTCCGCTGAAGGGGAATTAGCTCAGCTGGTAGAGCGCTGCGATCGCACCGCAGAGGTCAGGGGTTCGAGTCCCCTATTCTCCATTCCATGGAATGGACCCCAAGCGCCGAAAGTCGGCTCAAGGAAGTGCCGTTTTTTGTACGGCCCGTAGTGCGCCGCAAGATCGAAGGACTAGCCGTGGAAGCTGGAAAAAGCGAGGTGGATGAAGGCTTTTACGAGAGCGCCAAAGCCCAATTCGGTCAGAAGTAAACCGACGATGCGGTAAAAGGGACAACAAGTAACGTTTTTTTCATGTCCCAATCAAAGCGTGAGCAGGTGGTAAGCCATCTTCGCTACATCCGCCAAGAGCTTCGGGAAATGCACCAGGGGGTTCAGGAAGACGGTTTGCTGCCAGAGGCTGGTGAGGTGCGGGGCGTGATGGCCCAGATGGAAGCGCTGCTGGAATTGCTGGAAGGGAAATCCCGCAAGAAAGACAGCGATTCCTGAGCCAATTCAGGCCAGAGCCCAGCCTGGCCTGCGTCAAGCATTAGCTCTTTTGTGGCGATCCCCTATCAGTAGCGTACAAATATTGCTACTACGCCACTGATGGTGTAAAAATGGTGTAGTAGGGCTCGGGCCGGGTGATGGGGATCACCGCAAGCCAGCCCCCTGCCCACAACACCTTGCAGCGCTACCAGCAAACCCGCTTCCAGCTGAGGGTGGCCCAGGCATTGGCCCAGCTTGAGGCTTGGTCCACCAACCCCTGGCGACGCCTATCCCTGCAGCTAATCGTGCTGCTGGTGAGTTTCAGCATCGGCGGCGGCATTGGCACCATCAGTGGCGCCTTGGCCGAGCTAGATCCACTGGGGGCCCTGATTTGCGTGGCCGCAATCGAACTGGCCATTCGCACCCGTGGCCCGCTGATTAGGCGCCAAAGCAATCCCCTCAGCCTGCAATTGCTCGACATGGCCAGGATCGGACTGCTCTATGGCCTACTACTCGATGGCTTCAAGCTGCTCTAGGCGCTAGCCCCCTTTGCCGCCAGCAAATAGAGCAGGGCCATCCGGATCGGGATGCCATTGCGCACCTGCTCTTCCACCAGGCTGGTGGCCGGATCATCCAGCAAAGCCCCCGCCAGCTCCACGCCCCGATTAACCGGGCCCGGGTGGAGCACTGGCACGGGCTTCCCGCAGATGGCCAGGCGCTGATGGGTAAGGCCGTAGAGCTGGTGGTAGCGATCCAGACTGGTGAGCAAGTGCTGGTGCATCCGCTCCTTTTGCAGGCGCAGGGTCATCACCGCATCGGCTCCAGGCAGGGCCTCCTCCAGGCTGCGCACCACCTGGATAGGGCCGCGCTGGGCCACCGGATCAGCTGCCAGCCCAGGGGGGGGGGCATCAACGAAGCCACTAAAGGCATCGGGCAACAGGGTGGCGGGTCCGCAGAGCACCACCTGGGCACCGCAGGCGGTCAGCGCCCAGAGGTTGGAGCGCGCCACACGGGAGTGGAGCACATCCCCCACAATCACAATCCTTTTGCCGCGCAGGGCCTCTGGCGTGGGCAGCTCGGGGTTGAAATGGCGCGCGAGAGTAAAGAGATCTAGGAGGCCCTGGCTCGGGTGACTGCGCAGACCATCGCCAGCATTGAGAACCGCCACCGATTCACCGGCCTGGTCAAGGTCCCTGGCCAGGCCCTGGGGTACGCCAGCACAGCGATGCCTAACCACCAGCACATTGGCCCCCATCGCCACGTAGGTGCGGGCCGTATCGAGGATGCTTTCGCCCTTACTTAGGGAGCTGGAGGAGGGCGAAAAGCTCTGCACATCAGCTGAGAGCCTTTTAGCGGCCAGCTCAAAACTGCTTCTAGTGCGGGTGCTGGGCTCAAAAAACAGGCTGGTCATCAGCCGGCCCTGGAGGGCCGGAAGCTTGCGGGCACCCGCCACGGGCATGGCCCGAAACCGCTGGGCCAATTCCAATACGGTGGCGTAGTCGGCTAACGAGAGGGCCGCCAGATCCAGCACATGGCGGTGACTCCAGTTGCTCAAGGGCGGGGTCGGTTCACAGATTCAGATTAAGGGATGCGCATCCACGAAGCTGAGGATTTGGAGGCGGCGCTGCGTTACGCCGTAGGTGAGTGGTAAAGAACAGAAGCTGCTCAAGGGGGCCTCAACCCGCCAGAGTGGATGCGTTAACACCCTGCGGCAGCCGGCACCATGGACACCTCAGGCTTCAGCCTCGCCACCGTGCTGATTTTTGGCAGCGGGATTTTTGTCTTGACGACCCTGTTCTTTGGTACCAAGGGCGGCTACTACGACACCGACAAGTACGACGGCAACGGCACAGCCCACTGAATTGTCTAGCAACCATCCGGTTGCCTAGGGATTGCTGAGCCGCTCAGCCTCGGGGCAGTCTTCCGAGGTGATCACGTCGTCGGGATCACCACTGCGGCATACGTAGGCCAACCGGGTACTTACGGCCCCAATCGAATCGAGGCGCACGCTTTCTTCCCAGCTATGGGTTTCGTCGTCGTCCTCGGCGTCGTAGCGCAGGGTTACCAGGTCGCCCTCAACGGCCACCACTAGGGCCTCTTCCACCCAGCGCTGCTGGTCCCGCAGAAACACCCAGACCGGGCGCTGTTCAGAGCAGAATTGATCGAGCTTGCGTTGCAGCATGGGCCCATGGCGCAGCTGGCATTCCAATCTTAGGCAATCCCACCCGGGGTCTCGCTGTTCACCATGACCATTTCCCTTCCAGGCCCGGCCACCACTGAATCGATCCGTCTGCAGCTGCGCAGCTGGCCCGAAGTGGAGACCTATCTCGAGCACTGCAAAGGTGTGATCGTGCCCCTGGGTTCCACCGAGCAACACGGCCCCACGGGCGCCATCGGCACCGATGCCCTCACCGCAGAGGCCGTGGCCCTTGAGGTGGGTCGCCGCAGCGGGGTACTCGTAACCCCAGCCCAGGCCTTCGGCATGGCGGAGCACCACCTGGGCTTTGCCGGCACCATCAGCCTGCAGCCCTCCACCCTGCTGGCCGTATTGCACGACATCGTGCTTTCCCTGGCCCGCCATGGCTTCGAGCGGATCTTTGTGATCAATGGCCATGGCGGCAACATCGCCACCAGCAAGGCAGCCTTTGCCCAGGCCCATGCCAGCGCCGCGGCCAGGGGGCTGCCGAATGCCGATCGGCTGCGCTGCAAGCTCTCCAACTGGTTCATGGCCGGACCCGTAATGCAGGAAGCCCGCCGCCTCTACGGCGATCGGGAAGGGCACCACGCAACCCCCAGCGAAATCGCCCTCACCCTGCAACTAGAGCCCAGCCTGCAGAGCAAGCAAAGGCCCCTGCCTGAGGCAGCGCCCGCAGGGCCTATCCACGGTCCAGAAGACTTCCGCCGCCGCCACCCCGACGGCCGCATGGGCTCAGATCCCTTCCTGGCCCAGGCCGATCACGGCGCCACCTTCCTCGATTTGGCCGCCACCGCCCTGGTTGCCGACCTAGAAACCTTCCTGGTCGGCGGCTAGCGTCGGTTCAAGCTTCAGCCGGTGGGCTTTCCATGAGCAAGATCAGCGCAGACGACGTGCGCAAGGTGGCCCAACTAGCCCGGCTCGCCTTGCCAGAGGAAAAGATCGCCACCTATACCGGCCAACTCGAGCGCATCCTTGGCTACGTGGCCCATCTCGAGCAGGTGGATACGGCAGGGGTGCCCCCCACAACCCGGGCCGTGGAAGTGGTCAATGTGACGCGCCAGGATTCCGTTGAGCCCACTGGGGTTCGCGATGACCTGCTCAACCTCGCCCCCCAGCGGGAAGGGGACTTTTTCCGGGTTCCGAGGATCCTCTAAAAATATTTAGCGGTTGGGCGACACTGCCGTTTGATGAAGCACTTCGAGCACACGACGCCTGGCATGGCGGGTGGGCATCAAGGCTGCAATTGGACGCAACTTGCTGCGGCGCTTGCTGTGGCTGCGAACCCCTAGAAATATGTCGTATAGGAAGTTAAATCCATCGCTCTTAGTTTCAAACAAGCCCAGCCTTTGGGGAGATCCCTTGGCATCGAGTATGTGGCTGGTGGCGTGATAGGCAGGACGATACTCAAACCAGGGAATAGATGGCCATAGATGGTGTATTAGGTGGTAGTTCTGGCCCATGATCAGCCAGTTCATCATTCGGCTTGGATAAACCCGGGCGTTGTGCCAGCGGTTGCGCGACTGAAAAGGCCGGTGGGGCAAATAATCGAAAAACAAACCAAGGGTTACGCCCACCATCAAGGCTGGGGCAAACCAGCAGTTGAAAACAAAATTGAGAAATCCATGGTTAGCTGCGGCTATCACAATTGAAGCGAAAACAGCCCTGGCAATTCCCCACTCCAGCAGCTCATAGCGGCGCCACAGCCGACGCTGGAAAAAGAAAAACTCGTGATAGAAAAATCGAGGTGCAATCAGCCACAGCGGCCCAAAAGTACTAACTATGTGGTCGGGATCATGCTTTGGATCATTCACATGGGCATGGTGCTGAAGATGCACCCGCGTGAACACCGGAAAACTAAAACCGAGTAACAGTGCCGCCCCATGGCCCATCACCGCGTTCCAGAAGCGATTGGGATGGGCGGCGTTGTGGCAGGCGTCATGGATGACCGTGCCCTCCAAATGCAAGGCCAAAAAGCCAGTTGCTAGCAGCACATAGAGGGGCCACTGGCCCACAAACCATCCCCAAATCGTGATGGCCGCCATTGCATAGCCACCCAGAAATAAGCCCACCGTTGGATTCCAAGGGGCGGGGGGATCAAGAAATTCCTTAGGAACGGAACGGGGCAGCTCGGCGGTCACCACAGAAAGTTGATGGGGGGTGGCAGCAAGGTCCAGGGTCATTCCGAATGCTGCTACATGGCTAATAAAAACGCGAGTTCTAGGAACCGCTGATGCCCACCGGGGGACTTGAACCCCCACGACCTAAGCCACTGGTACCTAAAACCAGCGCGTCTACCAATTCCGCCAGGTGGGCGAGCAAGGACTTTAAGGAAGACCCCGCAGCCAACAGCCGAACCATGGCCAGAATGGCCAGCGGGCGCTTTGCTTGCCCCCACACTTGCCCCAACACTTGCCTGGACACCATGGTTGCCACCTTGGGAGGCTCGGTAGCCCTGCTGCTGGGGCTGGCGGTGCTGCTCCTGCCCCTGCTGGCAACCGAACTAAGCCGGCCCCGTGATTCGGCCTGGGGGGCGGTGCTGCTGCTCCTGGGCCTGGTGCTCGTAACCAGCAAAGACCGACTCCAAGGCGCGCCGATGCTTGGGGTGCTCTGCGGTGGCCTGCTGCTCTCTCGCCTGGCCCTGGAGGTGGGCCAGGGGCGCTGGCGCCAGCTCAGCGAAGCAGAGCAGGACAGCTTTAGTTCGCCAGAGCGCTGGGGCAGCAGCCTCCAGCAACTGGCTGCCGTCAGCGGCAAGCTGCTGCAGGCCCTGCCCAAATCACTGCCCAAAGCCCCCTCCAAAGCCAAAGCCACTACCAAACGCTGGGTGCGCCCAGAGCCCGAGGTGCAGGTGGTGGGCTCCCTGAATGAAGTGGAGAGCTTGCTGCTAGCTGAAACCAGCAGCGCTCAAAACAGCCAGGCGGGATAATCGCCCCTTGATGCCAAAGGCGATGTGAGCGCGCGTCCGGACAATTCCACCCCGGCTTCTGCCTACAAGGACACGCTCAACCTGCTGCAAACGCCTTTCAACATGCGGGCCAATGCCAAGGCACGCGAACCCGAGCTGCAGCGCTTTTGGGCAAAAAGTCGGCTCTACGAAAGGCTTAGTCAGCAGAACCCCGGAGAAAGTTTCACCCTCCACGACGGCCCCCCCTACGCCAACGGGAACCTGCATGTGGGCCATGCCCTCAACAAGATCCTCAAGGACATCATCAACAAAACGGCCCTGCTCCAAGGCAAGAAAGCCCGCTTTATTCCCGGCTGGGATTGCCACGGTCTGCCGATCGAGCTGAAGGTGCTCCAGGGCCTCAGCAGCAGCGAGCGCCAGGAGCTCACACCGATCAGCCTGCGCCAAAATGCCCACGCCTTTGCCCTAGAGCAGGTGGAGGGCCAAAAAGCCGGCTTCCAGCGCTGGGGCATTTGGGGCGACTGGGACCAGCCCTACCTGACCCTGCAAAAAAGCTACGAAGCCGCCCAAATCGGCGTATTTGGCCAAATGGTCTTGGCTGGCCACATTTACCGGGGCCTTAAACCCGTGCACTGGAGCCCCAGCTCCCGCACCGCCCTGGCGGAGGCGGAGCTGGAATATCCCGAAGGCCACACCTCCCCAAGCGTGTATGTGGCCTTCGCGGTGGAAACCCTGCCAGAAAGCCTGGAGGCCCAACTAGCCGCCGCCGCCGCCACGGAAAACCTGGCGGTGGCGATCTGGACCACCACCCCCTGGACCCTGCCGGCCAACCTGGCCGTATCGGTGAACGGCAAGCTCAACTACGCCATCTGCCGCAGCAGCTGTCCGACCAGTGGCAGCAGTCGCCACCTACTGGTGGCAGCAGATCTGGTGGAGGGCCTGGAGAAAAGCCTGGGCATGGCCCTGGAACCGCTGCTCACCCTCAAGGGGGCCCAACTAGAAGGCATCACCTATCGCCACCCCCTGCTCGAGCGCTCCAGCCCGGTGGTGCTCGGCGGCGACTACATCACCACCGAAACCGGCACGGGCCTGGTGCACACCGCCCCGGGCCATGGCGTCGACGACTTCAACACCGGCAAGAAATACGGCCTGCCGGTGCTCTGCCCGGTGGATGAAGCCGGCACCCTCACCGCCGAGGCCGGCCCCTTTGCGGGTACCAACGTGCTCAAGGACGCCAACCCCACCATCATCGAAGCCCTCAAGAGCGCAGGGGCCCTGCTCGCCGAGGAGCGCTACGAACACCGCTACCCCTACGACTGGCGCACCAAAAAACCAACGATCTTCCGCGCCACCGAGCAGTGGTTTGCCTCCGTGGAGGGGTTTAGGGAGCAGGCCCTAGCCGCCATTGCCGAGGTGGAGTGGCTGCCAGCCAGTGGCCGCAACCGGATCGAATCGATGGTGAGCGAGCGGGGCGATTGGTGCATCTCGCGCCAGCGCACCTGGGGCGTGCCCATTCCCGTTTTTTATCACCGCCAAAGTGGCGAAGTGCTGCTCAACGCAGACACCCTCAGCCACATCCAAGCCCTGATTGCCGAGCACGGCGCCGATGTCTGGTGGGAGCGCGATGAGGCGAGCCTGCTGCCTGACACCTACGCAGACCAGGCGGCCGATTACCGCAAGGGCACCGACACCATGGACGTGTGGTTCGACTCCGGCTCCTCCTGGGCCGGGGTGCTCGGTGGCCTCGAGGGTCAACAGCCCCGCGCAGCCGAACTGCAATACCCGGCCGATCTCTACCTGGAGGGCTCAGACCAGCACCGGGGCTGGTTCCAATCCAGCCTGCTGACCTCCGTGGCCGTCAACGGCCACGCCCCCTACCGGCGGGTGCTCACCCACGGCTTCACCCTCGATGAGAAGGGCCGCAAGATGAGCAAATCCCTGGGCAATGTGGTCGATCCGGCCGTGTTGGTGGAGGGCGGCAAAAACGAAAAGCAAGATCCCGCCTATGGCGCCGATGTGCTGCGCCTCTGGGTGAGCTCGGTCGACTACTCCGCCGATGTGCCCCTGGGGCCAGGCATCGTCAAGCAACTGGCCGACGTCTACCGCAAGGTGCGCAACACGGCCCGCTACCTGCTTGGCAACCTCCACGACTTCGACCCCAGGCCCCAGGCCGAGGGGGGCCACGCCGTGGTCTACGCCGAGCTGCCCCTGCTGGATCGGTGGATGCTGCAGCGCACCGCCTCCCTAATCAGCTCCGTAACCGCAGATTTTGAGAGCTACGAGTTTTACCGCTTCTTCCAGGCCCTCCAGAATTTCTGCGTGGTCGACCTCTCCAACGTCTACCTCGACATCGCCAAGGATCGGCTTTATGTGAGTGGGGCCAATGACGCCCGCCGCCGCAGCTGCCAAACCGTGCTGGCCCTGGTGGTGGAGCGGCTGGCCGGGCTGATTGCGCCGGTGCTCTGCCACATGGCAGAAGACATCTGGCAAAACCTCCCTTACCAGGTGGCCGAGGCTTCAGTTTTTGAGCGGGGCTGGCCCACCGCCCCGGCCCCCTGGGGCGAGGCCGACCTGGAGGCCCCCATGGCCCAGCTGCTGGAGCTGCGGGCCCAGATCAATCGGCAATTGGAAAGTTGCCGCTCCCAGGGCGAACTGGGCTCCTCATTGGAAGCGGCCGTGCACCTTGAGATCGGCGCCAGTGCGGCCGCCGAATTGCAATCGGCCCTAGATCTGGTTGAGGGCAGCGCCCACCCCAGGGTCGACAACCTGGCCGACTGGCTCCTGGTGTCCGAGCTGTCAATGCAAGCCACCAGCAACCCAGTGCTTGCCGAGGCAGAAGAAGCAGGGGTAAGGGTGCAGATCGTCAGGGCGGCCGGCGAAAAATGCGAGCGCTGCTGGCACTACGAAACCGACATCGGCAGTCACACCAGTCACCCCAGCCTCTGCGGACGTTGCGTGGCGGTGTTGGCGCAATGAACGCAGCGCTGCCGGCGGCGCAACTGATCGAACAGCTCCAGCTACAACCCCACCGAGAAGGCGGTCACTACCGCGAGACCTACAGGGCTAAGGAGCTGGTGACGACACCCCGCGGACCCAGGCCCGCCAGTACGGCGATCCTGTTTCTGCTTACGGCAGGCGAGCGCTCGCACTGGCATCGCATCGCCTCCGACGAGCTCTGGCATCACCTCGGTGGCGGTGGACTGGTGATCCATGAGCTCTGCCAGGCGGGGAAGGTTCTCTCCACCCACCTAGGGCTGGATCTCAGCGCGGGTCAGACGCCCCAGCATGGGGTTCCGGCGGGGAGCTGGTTTGCAGCAGAGCCCATGGCAGGCAGTCCCTGGAGCCTGGTGAGCTGCACCGTGGCACCTGGATTTGACTTCGCCGACTTCGAGCTGGCGAGCCAGGCCCAGCTGGCCTCCCATGCCTCAGCCCTGGGCCGAGGCTGTCCCCACTGGCAAAGCCTCTGTGCGGAGTTGCCCTGAGGTGTGCCTGGGCAGGGCAGAAACGGGGGCGCCGTCAGAGCCAGCTGGCGGGATCGAGAAACCGCTCCACCGCCACTGGAGCAGCCAGCTGCTGCTCCGCTACAGGATTGAGAGGGCCCAGCAACAGTTCAGCCGTCTCGATCAAGGCTCCATCTGGCAAAAGCGGCTGATCAGGGTCGTAGGCCGTGGGATGGGTGGTGCTGCTGGAGAAGCCCCGATACATAACCAGCTCAAACGCTTCAGCGGTCCCACCAACTCCCTGCCACTGCCCACGCAAGCGAAGCACCCGATCGGGGCGATCGCGACTGAGCAGCTCCAGCTGGGCCATCAGGCCCAAATTGGCCATGGCCACCCTCAGAACTCACCGGCAACCCGGCCCTGCTTCGGCAGACGCACCAGCAGCCACTGCAGCAGCCCCACCACGTAGGCCACCAGGGCCAAGTAGCCCACAAAACCCGCCAGGGTTGGGGACCATTGGGCGCCGAAAACAAAACCAAACACGCCAGTCACCTGGACATTGAGGGCTTGGGGAGCCTGCAGCCAAGGGATGCAGGCAGCACTGGCCAAGGCCGCCTTATTCAGGCAAACCAAACTGGTGGCACTTAGGGCAGCCCCCAGCAGGGCCCAAAAGGTCAGGCTCCAACGCCAGATGCGCACGGTTAGGGGCAGTGGGCGCCAGGGGGGCAAATCGGCCAGTTCTTCGTTGATATCCACCCAAAACCAAACCGCCAGCACCACCAAAAGCTGGCCGACCAGGGCCATCAAAAAGCCCAGGGGCCGCTGGTTGGCCAACAACAACACGCTGATCAGCAGCAGGCTGGCCACCTTCCAGTAGATCTGCAGCAGTCGGACAAGGGCGCCCTCGCGCCGCAAGGAAGCCCAGACCAGGAGCACCAGGGGCAGGGCCACGCTGAACAACACCGCCAGGCGGTAGTCGAGCCACACCAGCGAGCGGTACAGCGTTTCGGGCACAGGGATGGTTCGGTAAGACGCCATTATCCGTGCACCCCGCTGGCGATAGGGTCCAGCGATGGCTGCCTTTTCCCTGCCGAACTGGTTGAAGCTTGGTGCCACCCCTGGCGACCAGGGCCCTTGGTGCCGCACGGCCTTGGCCACCGATGCCTCCCTGCAGGCGGCGGTTGATGCCGTAGCCAGCCAACTGCAGGGCACGGGTTCGGCCGATTTAGCCCTGGTATTTGCTTCGGCCAGCTACGCCAGCGACCTGCCCAGGCTGTTGCCCCTGTTGCAGGCCCAACTACAGGCCAGCCATTGGCTTGGCTGCCTAGGAGGCGGGGTGGTGGGCACCGATGCCGCCGGTAAACCCCATGAGCTCGAGCATGCTCCAGCCCTGAGCGTCAGCCTGCTGCGGCTGCCGGGAGCCGAACTGCGCCCCTTTGCCATCGACACCCAATCCCTCCCCGACCTAGACGGTTCTGCCCAGCCGTGGCAGGAGTTGGTGGCTGCGGAACCCAGCGACTGCCCCTCGATGTTGCTGCTGGTGGATCCCAGCTGCAACGCCATCAACGACCTCATCAACGGCCTCGATTACGCATGCCCCCAGGCCACAAAGATCGGTGGAATTGCCTCCCAGCACAGCTCCGCCCATGGCTCCCTGCTCTTTGGCGACAAGGTCACCAAGGGGGCAGTTGGCTGCTTGATCGGCGGCGACTGGCGCCTAGATCCGGTGGTGGCCCAGGGCTGTCGCCCGATCGGGCCAGTGCTTGAAATCGAGCAGGCCCAGCGCAACGTGATGCTGGAGGTGAGCGAGGGCAACAAACGCAATAGCCCCGTGGCCGCCCTTCAAGCGATCCTCTCCAGCCTCAGCGCCGACGAACGGGAGCTAGCCAAGAATTCCTTATTTTTAGGGGTTGGCCGCAGCAGTTTCAGCCTGGAGGCGGCGGACCAGCAGGCCTTTTTAGTGCGCAACCTGATTGGGGTGGATCCCCGCAATGGGGCCGTTGCTGTGGCCGAGCGCCTTCGGGTGGGCCAGCAGGTGCAATTCCAGCTGCGCGATGGCACCACCTCCCGCCAGGAGTTGCAGCAGCTACTCGAAGACCAACACCGGCGCCAGAGCCAACCCCTAGCCGCCTTCCTATTTGCCTGTTTGGGCCGGGGCCAGGGGCTCTATGGCGAACGCGATGGCGATGTGGGCGTGGCCCGGGAGATTTTCGGCGATGTGCCCATGGCTGGGGCCTTTTGCAATGGCGAAATTGGCCCAGTGGCCGGCAGCACCCACCTGCACGGCTACACCGCCAGCTGGGGATTTTTTGTCCCAAATGCCGATGCCGTCGACTGATGCGGCAACACGTCAATCCGCTCAGTCGCATCTACCAACACCCCCTGGCCCTGCCGCCACCAAGGGAGTTATTCAGCGATCCAGATCGGCCAATCCACCTAGACATCGGCTGCGCCAGGGGCAGATTTCTACTGGCCATGGCCCAGGCCCAACCGGAGCGCAATTACCTGGGCGTAGAGATCCGCCGGCCCCTGGTGCAGGCCGCTGAATTAGATCGAGTCGCCCTGGGGCTCACAAACCTGAGATATCTCTTTTGCAATGCCAATGTGAGCCTCCAAACCTGGCTGCAGCAGTTGGGGGGAAGTCAGCTAGAGCTGGTATCGATCCAGTTCCCTGATCCCTGGTTCAAAAATCGGCACCACAAACGTCGGGTGCTCCAACCCGAGCTCCTGCTAGCCATCGCCGCGGCCCTCGATCCAGGCCGGGAGCTGTTTATCCAGAGTGATGTGCTGGCAGTGATCGAGCCAATGGTGGAGCTGATCGAAGCCAGTGGCTGCTTTGCAAGGCCAAGCACCGACGAGCTGCCATGGCGCCATAACAACCCCCTGGCCTGCCCGACTGAGCGGGAAACCCTAGTGCTGCAGGAGGGTTTGCCCGTATACCGGGTGCTCTATCAACGCAACCAACAGGCCCCACCAGGGGCAAATTTCTACGTTGGCACCGATAATCCGCCAAACAGCCCAGCTCCCCTCCCTTGAGCAGCTCCGCCAGCGCGCCAGCAGTTCCCCTAATCCTGCGCTGGCAGGGAGTGCTGGCCAACTACCCGGCGGGCCAGCTAGGCCGCCAACTGACCCTGATCTCAGGCATCGTGCTGTGCGCCTTGATGGCCGGGCTGCCGCTGGTGACCCGCACTGGCATGACTTTGCTGATTGCCGCCAGTGGCCTGCTCTGGGTATTGATAGCCCTGCGCACTCCAGCCGGGGACATCGGTTCAATCAATCGCTGGCTGCTGGGGATCATTGCCTTAGCACTCCTTGCCACGGGGTTTTCGCCCGTGCCAAGCGCCGCCCTGCATGGCTTTTTAAAACTGCTGAGCTACCTGGGGGTTTACGCCCTGATGCGCCAGTTGCTCGCTACAGAACCGATCTGGTGGGATCGAATTGTGGCTGCCCTGCTGGCCGGCCAGCTGGTGACCAGTGTGTTGGGCATTCGCCAACTATTTGGCGACACCAGTGAACTAGCCCGCTGGGCCGACCCCAACTCCGTGGCAGACGGCACGATCCGGATCTACGGCACCCTCGATAACCCAAACCTGCTGGCCGGTTACCTACTGCCGGCCATACCGCTGGCGCTGGTGGCCCTGTTGCGCTGGCCTGGCATGGCCCGCAAGGCCTTTGCCCTGGCTGCCCTGCTGCTGGGCATAGCGGCCCTGGTGCTCACCTACAGCCGCGGAGCCTGGATGGGGTTGGTGGCAGAAGCCGCAGTGGTGGTGGTTTTGCTTGGCAGCAGCCTCACCCACAGCTGGCCGCCCCTCTGGCGCAGGCTATTTCCCCTATTGCTACTGGTGCTGGGCGCTGCGGCTCTGGTGGTGGTGGTCACCCAGGTGGAACCCCTCAGGGTGCGGGTGCTCAGCCTGGTGGCGGGCCGCAATGACAGCTCCAACAACTTCCGCATCAACGTGTGGCTAGCGGCGCTCGACATGATCCAGGCCCGCCCCTGGCTGGGTATCGGCCCCGGCAACGACGCCTTCAATCAGATCTATCCCCTCTTTGCCCAGCCCCGTTTCAATGCCCTGAGCGCCTATTCAATCCCGCTTGAACTCAGCGTGGAAGCTGGAATCCCCGGGCTGCTCGCCGGCATCGGCCTGGTGCTCTGCTGCCTGCGCAGCGCCCTTGGCCAATGGGGCCGGGGTGGCTTTTGGGCCCTGCCGGCCCTGGCGGTGCTGGCCGTGATCGCCGGCCTGGGGGTGCAGGGCCTCACCGACACGATTTTCTTCCGCCCAGAGGTGCAGCTGAGCGGCTGGTTCTGCGTAGCCACCTTGGCGGCGGCCCCAACTGCTACAAGCACACCGCCTAATTCCCGTGACTGAAGCTGGCCTGTTGGCCGGCTTTGATGCCGGCCAAACCCACACCACCTGTCGCCTGGTCGATGCCAGCAGTGGCGAAACCTGGGCTGAGGGCCAGGGCCCCGGCGTCAGCCACCTCGCCTCGCCCAGGGGCCCGGAGCATTTTTGGGCGGCGCTGCAGGCCAGCCTGGAAGCTGCCTATGGACATAGGCATGGGCATGGCCAGCAAAAACCAGCGCTGCTGGCAGCTGCCATTGGCGCCAGCGGCATCGAAGTGGGCAGCCCGGGGGCCGAAAGCGAATTACAACTTCAGGGCAAAACCCTGGCGGCAGGGGCCCTGGGGCTGCAGATGGGGCGGATCTGCGTAACGGGGGATGAGCGCACCGCCCTGCGGGGGGCGATGGGGCAGGCTCGGGCAGGAATTCTGGTGATCAGTGGCACCGGCACGATTGCCGTGGGCCGCAATGGCGCAGGCCTCGAGCACCGCTGTTCAGGCTGGGGCTGGTTATTGGATGGCGCCGGTTCGGCCATGGATATCGGCCGAGATGGGCTGGCCCTCAGCCTGCAGATGGCCGATGCCCGAGTGGCCGATGGCCCCCTCCGCCAGCAGATCTGGCAGCACCTGGGCCTTGATCCCCAGGCCCCAAGCTCCCCCCAAGCCATCAAGACCATGGTGGTGGCTCCGGGCTTTGGGGCAGCAGGTTTTGCGCGCCTAGCCCCGGTGGTGGCCGAACTCGCCCAGGCCGGTGATAGCCATGCCCTGGCGATCTTTAAGCGCTCCGGCCAAGCCCTCGCCCAGATGACGGCAACGATCAGCGGCAGGCTTGATCTGGAAGCCCCCCTGGTCTGGGCTGCGGGCGGAGCCCTACTTCACCTGGCCCCCCTAAGCAGTGCCTTCTCGGAGGCATTGGCGATCGCTTGCCCTGGCGCCCAGCTAGCGGCCGCAGCTGGAGATGCTTGTGATGGTGCCCTAGGCCTGGCTCGGGAGCTACTTAATGCCCGTTGAGATGGTGCTCGGCCTCGGACGCCAGGTGGGCTGCCCAATGGTCGACCAGTCCTTGCTCAGCCGCCTCCACCATCACGCGCAATAGGGGCTCGGTGCCACTGGCCCGCACCAGCACCCTGCCCTGGCCATCCATGGCCGCCTCGGCCCGCTCCACCGCCATGCGCATCGGCTCGCAGTCCTGCCATTGCTGGCGCCGAAGGCGATCGGGAACGGTCACATTCACCAGGCTTTGGGGATAGGGGCTAAAGCTGGTATCCAGCCAATCCGCCAGGCTCTGGCCCCGGTGATGGAGAAGGGTGGCCACCTGCAGGGCCGTCAGCAGGCCATCACCGCTCATGCCATGGCGGGCCGAGAGGATGTGGCCCGATTGCTCACCACCTAGGCCGGCCCCCAGCTGCTCCATGGCCTGGTGCACAAACTGATCGCCAACGGCGGTGCGCTCGAGCACCCCCCCCTTAGCTTGCCAGGCCTTTTCGAAGCCCAAATTGGACATCACCGTGGCCACGATCCGATTGGCCGGCAGTTGGCCCTCAGCCAGTAGGGCCGATCCCCAGAGATAGAGGATCTGGTCCCCATCCACCAGGCGGCCCTTGCCATCAACGGCGAGCATCCGATCCGCATCGCCATCAAAGGCAAAGCCCATGCTGGCGCCCCTCTCGAGCACGCCCTGGCGCAGCTTTTCGAGGTAGGTGCTGCCGCAGTCGACATTGATCTGCTCGCCATCCGGGCTGCCATGGAGCACGCTCAGATCGGCGCCCAGCTCCTTAAAAACAGCTTCACCGCAGGCGGTGGCAGACCCCCAGCAGAGGTCCAAAACAATCTTGCAGCCCTGCAAACGCCTGCCACGGACGCTCGCCAACAGAGCGCGCTGGTAATCAGCCAGCAGATCGCCTCGATCGAGCACCCTGCCATTTCCGGAGAAGCCTGGCCCTCCAGCACCTGCAGCCTGGCCAGCCAGGCCCGACAGGCCGGCTTCCACCGCCTGTTGCTGGGCGCGGCTGAGCTTGGCGCCAGAGGGGCCAAACATCTTGATGCCATTGTCGTGGGGTGGGTTGTGGCTGGCGGAAACCATCAGGCCGCCACTGGCGTTGAGGCGGCGAATCGCCCCTGGCACCGCCGGGGTGGGGCAGAGGCCCATGCTCCAAACCTCCCTTCCTGCTGCCGTAAGGCCCGCGCTGAGGGCAGCCTCAAGCATCGGGCCACTGCTACGGGAATCCTTGCCGATCAATATCGGCCCGCCCGGGGGCAAAACCTGGCCGCACCAGTAGCCCACCTGCATCGCCAAAGCGGGGCTGAGCTGGCTGCCCACCCGGCCGCGAATGCCATCGGTGCCGAAGCCCGCAACCGCACCGCCAAGGGGAAGGCCAACGGGATGGGGGACCTTCTCGACCATGGGGCTTTGCTCGAAGGAGGCCAGGCTAAGTGGCCCGCCTCGGCCGCCCTAGCGCCAGCGTGGCGGCCACCAAATCCAGATCAACAATTCGCCAATGGCCCAAAGCAGCAGGGCTCCCACCACCCAGCCAGGCAGCCAATTCAAAGGCCAATAGGGCCTCAGTAGCAGCAAGGCGCCAGTCGCTGCCCAAACCCTCAGGCTGCGTAGCCGTTGGGAGGCACCTGGCAGCTGCACCTGACCTTGCTGGAGCCAGGACCAACGCGGGGGCCATCGCATGGCAGACAAAACAGGCCGTGGTGTTCCCACAATGGCGCCATTGCCGCTCCATGCCCTTGGCCCGCCTCGTCCAGTTACTTGCCCTTAGCTGCCTCGGCAGCTTTGGCCTGCTGCTGGCTGGCGATGCCCTGCTCGAGTGGGGCCCCCAGCCCAACCCCCAAACCCCCCGTTGGCAGCTCGAAGGCTGGCGCCAGCTAGCTGCCGATCCCGAAAAACGCCGGGAAGCCAGCCTGCTGTTGGCCGCCCAGGCAAATGCCGATCCCAGACGCCAACTGCAACTACTTGGCAACCAGGCCTGGGGGCCTGACCCCATTGCGGGAGTGGTGCTCAAACAACAGGCCCTCGCCCAGACTGCCCTGGGGGAGCACCAGGCAGCTGAGCTGCTCTGGCAGCAACTGCAGCGCCGTTTCCCCAAAGATCCCAGCAGCGCCGATGCCCTTTACAGCCTGGGGGCCAGCCGACCTTCCCTACGCCAGCAGCTCCTCAAGCGCTTCCCGGCCCACCCCGCCGCCCTGGCCGCGGCCCTGGAGGCGGGCCCCAGCCCCAAAGACCAACGCCAAGGAGCCCTGCACCTGGCCCGCTGGGGTATCCGCTGGCCCGGTGCAGATCGAAAACTCCAGGCGGTTTGCCGCCGGGAGCGGGCCCTAAAACCAGCCGAACGCAACCAGTTGGCCACGGGCCTGGCCCAACTGTCAGATACCGACAGAGCCCAGGCCTGCCTGCGGGGAACAGCAGCCTCGCCAACCACCACCCTGGCCCTGGCCAAAGCACTCCTCAAGGGCCCAGGTGGCGGGCAGGGGCAAGCCCAGCTGCAGCAAGCCGACCAGCTGCTGCTGAGCCTGGCCCAAGGCCATCCCCAAAGTTTGGAAGCGGCCGAAGCCACCCGTCTCCTGGCGGAGGGCGAAGGTGCCAGCAACCTGCAAGCCCTCGGGCAACTACCTGAAAATCTCAGGCAGAGCGCGCCTGTGCAAGCGCGGCTAGCCCTGGAAAACGGCAAGGTTGAAAGTGCCCTTGCCGTGCTCAACCGCTGGCCCAAGGATCCCGCCAGCTGGGAACTCCAATGGCAAGCAGCCCGCCTGGCCCTACTGAAGGGCCAATGGTCCACGGCCCGCCAGCTGCTCTCTAGCCCCACCAACCAATATTTGCCGCTTGATCTATCGGCCCGTCAAAAGTTTTGGTTGGGCTTTTCGCTGTTGCGCCTAGGCCAGGAAAGGGCCGCCAGGGCGCAATGGGAGCTGGTTCAAAAGCAACATCCCGAGGGCTATTACGGCTGGAGGACAGCGGTGCGTTTGGGCCGCGGCGATCAGCAGTTGAAAAGTGCTGGAACATCAGCCTTGGCCAAACCAAGCTGGAGCCCCTTGGCCAGCCCATCGCCATCGCTTAATCGGCTGTGGCGACTGGGCCTCAACCAGGAAGCCTGGGAACACTGGCGCCACCAGCGCGGCGGTCAAGCGCCCCAGCGGGCCCAGGAGCTGCTGCTCGAGGGTCGCTTGCGCCAGGGAGCCGGCGACGACTGGATCGGCTTGGGCCAATTGGAACAGGCCGGACTCAAGCTCCAGCCCCATCAGTGCAACGCGAGGAGCCAACTGCTGAACGCCCAGAGAAGGCCGCGCTTTGTGGAAATTTTTAACCCCGTGGCAGAACGCCACGGCCTGGCGGCCAGCCTGCTGGCAGGGGTAGCCAAACAGGAATCGCGCTTTTCCCCCGGCGTCAAATCAGTGGCCGGAGCGGTGGGCCTGATGCAGCTGATGCCAGAAACCGCCCAGGAGCTCGCCGGCCGGCCGCTGGGCAATGAAGAGCTTGAAAATCCCCAAATCAGTGCAGACCTAGGTGGTCTTTACATCAAACAACTGTTGGGTCTGTGGGCCGGCAACCCGATCCTGGCCATTGCCAGTTACAACGCGGGACCCGGGGCCGTATCCCGTTGGGCTTCCCGTCCGATTGGGCCATGGCCGGAACTTTGGGTAGAGGCCATTCCCTATCCCGAAACCCGGCTCTACGTAAAAAAAGTGCTCGGCAATGCCTGGACTTACCAGCAAGAGCGCTTAGCCAATTGTTAAGCCGGGATCTTGGCTGGAAATGAAGTGGCCTGCGGTCGCCCCAAGCAACACCAGCAGGGTGAGGGCTGCGGTTAGCAGCGCTGGCGGGGGCACCACCCGAATCCGGGCCAAATCAACCCGCGCCAGCAGCACCCCAGAAGCCAGGATCAGCACGTGGCTAAGCACCTGCAAATGCAGCATGTAGAGCCCGCCAATGGTCACGATCAAAAGGGTGATCACCAAACTGATCACTCGGCTGGCCGCCATCAGGCTGGAAACCCGTTGCAACAGCAAATCGGGCATGGTGCAAATCACCACCACCACCACCGCATGCAGGCAATCGAGGGACCAAAACAGACTGGGCCACTGAAGTGAATCGACGTTGATCCCAGGGGGGTGGCCCCAGCTGAGCCCCTCATAGACCGCAATGGCCACCAACACCAACAGCATCGGCGCCCGCAGGGGCAGCAGCAGTAGGCGCAAGGCGGCTTTCACAGTTTTTTCATGACAGTTGGCTGGTCAAGCACTAGGGCAATCGCGTCCAGTGGGCAGCTGGGGATGCACTGCTCACACACCAGACAGCGTTGCGCATCAAACTGCAACTGCCAAGACGGCGCGTCAAAACCCAAGGCCCCACTGGGGCACACGCTCGAGCAAATGCCGCAGTCGACGCAGCGTGCCGGGTCGACCTGAATCTGGCCTGGGGCGCGGTTTATGCCCAGACCCTGGCCCTCGAGCCAATGTTCCGCTGCGGCGAGCTCATCGATGTCGCCTGAGAGTTCGACCACCATCGTGCCGCTCTGGTTTGGAGCGATTTGGGCCCGCAGGATTTTGGCGGCCACATCAAAATCGACCGCCAGCCGGTAGGTGATTGGCTGGTGAACAGCCTCCCGGGGGAAATGCAGGGTTAGACGCCGTTTCATCGGGGCCGCTCAGCTATGGGGCCGCTCAGCTGTGGCGTCCTGCAAAAAGCTAGCAAGCACTGGCAAAGTGCCCCCATGATCGAAACTCCGGATCCGGGTCCTAGCCAGCAGCGCGGCCACAAGGAAAGCTTGCTGCTGCTGCTTTTAGCGGTTGTTTTGGCCGGGGCCGTGCTCTGGTTTCGCGGTGGCCTCCATCCCGAGGCGCCCCTCGAGCGCATGGCTCGCCAATCTCCAGACCTCCAGGTCGCCCTCGCCAATGGCAAACCAAGCATGGTGGAGTTCTACGCCGACTGGTGCGAGGCCTGCAAATCGATGGCACCGGCGATGGAGACGATGGAGTCCCAACACCGCGGAGAGCTCAATGTGGTGCTGCTCAACGTCGACAACCCCCGCTGGCAACCACAGATGGATCGCTATGGCGTCAATGGCATCCCCCAGCTGGAATTGTTCAACGACCAAGGCGTCGACATTGGCCGCTCAATCGGCGCCCGCAGCGGCGCAGAACTGCAGGCCATGGCCCAGGCCCTAATCGCCAAGGAACCCCTGCCCAAGTTCGCCGGGATGGGTGCCATAAGCACGCTTGACGTCGCCGAGCAGAATCAAGCCAAAGGGGTGACATCCCCAAGCCAGGCCGGCCCCCGCAGCCACGGCTAATCCGACCAACCATCTCTGATAACCGCCAACCCAACCCCCCATGGATCCCCGTTTCCGGGTGGCCCTTATTGCCGCCACCCCAAATCCCCAGCAGTGCGTCTATGCCGGCATGCACCAGGACTACAGCGAGGGCTTTGTGGCAGGCGATTCGGCCAACTGGCCCGAAGAAACTAAGGCTGGGGAGATTTGTGTAAAGCGTTTGCTGTCTGGGGAGAGGGGCCACTACGGCCCCCTGGAGCATGCCCAAATTGTGCTGAATGTGGGCTGGTTTCCCCATTCGGTGATGCAACAGGCCCGCACCCACCGGGTGGGGGTGAGCTTCGATGTGCAGTCGATGCGTTATACCGGCGATCGCATCTGTAAAGCCGCAGCAGGGGAGCTGGAGCTGGAGGAGGTTTTCTACCTACGCCCAGAGGGTAATTACAGCGACCGGCAAGGTAAAAAATACGCCTACACAGGCGAGCAAAGGGCCATCGACCTGGGGCTTTGTCAGCAGGCCGCTGAGCGCTACAGGGATCTACTGGCGGCAGGTTTTGCGGAGGAGCATGCCCGCGGCATCCTGCCCTTCGACTATCGCCAACACTTTGTGGTGAGCTTCACCCTGCGGGCCTTTCTTCACTTTTTAGATCTGCGGGCCAAGCTCGATGCCCAGCAGGAAATTCGCGAACTCTGCGACCTGATGTGGCCCCACCTGCAAACCTGGACACCCCAGTTTGCAGATTGGTATGAGAGGAGCCGGCTCCACAAAGCCCGCCTGGCGCCCTAGGACTCCCTAAAATTCGCTAGAGCTCCCGGTACTTAAACTTTGGCAAGGGTCACCCGCTCTGGCTGATGTTGATATTTACCGGCCCGATCCTGATAGGTGGTCTCGCAGGGATCTCCCTCAAAAAAGAGCAACTGGCAAATTCCCTCATTGGCATAAATGCGGCAATCAGCCCCCGAAGAGTTACTGAACTCCAAGGTGAGATGGCCCTCCCAACTGGCTTCAGCTGGGGTGGTATTCACAATGATGCCAAGGCGGGCATAGGTGCTTTTGCCGAGGCAGATCACGGTGATATTGGCTGGCACCCTCATCTTTTCCAGCGCCACGCCTAGGCCATAGGAATGGGCCGGCAAAATGAAGTAGGACCCGTCGGCATCTTCGGCGAGGGCTGCTGGTTCGAGGTTGGCGGGATTGAAGCGCTTCGGATTCATGATCGTGCCCGGCACATGGCGGAAGATCAAAAACTCCTTGGGCGAGAGGCGCAGGTCGTAGCCATAGGAAGAGCAACCAAAGCTCAGTACTGGCGAGGCACCATTCTCTGGATCGAGATGCCTAACGAGGCTGGATTGAAATGGCTCGAGCATGCCCACTGCGGCCTGCTCCTTGATCCAAAGGTCGTTTTTAAGCATGACGGGAGAGAGAACCTAAAAGCCGCGACGCAGCTCGGTGACTTGATCAGCCAGGGCCATCAGGGCAGGCCCCATGGCAGGGCCAGTAAGGATGACATCCAGGTGGGCTGGACGGCGCTCAAGCGCATCGAGCACCTCGGCCGGCTGGAGGTAGCCCAGCTCCATCGCCAAGCCAAGTTCATCGAGCACCATTAGGTCCACCGCCCCACTGATCAGCTGCTCGCGGCTGAAGGCCCAAACCTCCTGCACGGCGGCCAAGGCGCCGCCATCTGCAAATTCAGCTTGCGCAGTTTCGGCCAAACAAGCTGGCACCGCAGGGCGCAGCCACTGCAGGCGGCCACATAGCCAAACACTGTTGGCCACCCCCTGCTCCACCCCGCCCTTGAGCAGCTGGGAAACCAGCACCCGGCTACCAAGACCAGCAGCTCGTAGGGCCTGGCTGAGAACGGAGCCAAAGCTGCCCCGGAAAGGGGCCGTATGGATCTGAAGCAGACCTTCCGACTGCTCGGCAATGCGTAAGGGCCTGGGGGCATGGGCCTGGATGCCACCGGCCACCAACTCCAACCGCTGCGGGCGCTGGTGGTTTGGGTTGGCAGCAGACAGGCTGGCGGTCATCAACTCCCCGGAGATCTGGCTTTAGGAACGCAGCCAGCCCTAGGGGCGAATGCCGCAGAATCTGAATGTAGCGGCGTAGGGGCCTTTTACAAGGAAAGGACACTACCGATAGTGGAAGCATCCGTACTACTGGTGCCGCGCCAGGGCATGGGGCGCCAAAAAGGTGCGGGTTGCTACATGTTGAGGCAGCGGTGGTACCTAGGTTCCTGCCATCTGTCCAGCACGATGGTTGGCGTGATCCACGGATTCAGCCGTACGGCCAACACACCGTCAACCGGCTCCCCCGGCAGCGTGGCGGGGGTCGGTGTGGCGAGCCAGGGCTCCGCAACCCTGCTGGAGGTAATCCGCTCCCTTTCTGGTAGCAGCGTTGAAACGGTTGAACGGGGGAAAACCATCTTCTTTCCCGGAGACCCCGCAGAACGGGTCTACTTATTGCGCCGCGGCGCTGTCCGCCTCTCACGGGTCTACGAATCCGGAGAGGAAATCACGGTGGCCCTACTCCGCGAAAACAGCCTTTTCGGGGTCTTGTCGCTGCTGACGGGCCAGCGTTCAGACAGGTTTTATCACGCGATTGCCTTCACCAGGGTGGAGATGGTGACGGCGCCGGCCACCTCCGTAAGGCGGGCCATTGAGCAGGACGCCAGCGTTGGACTGCTCCTGCTGCAGGGCCTTTCTTCGAGGATTCTGCAGACCGAAACGATGATAGAAACCCTCACCCACCGCGATATGTCTTCGCGGCTGGTGAGCTTTCTGCTAGTTCTCTGCCGGGATTTTGGGGTGCCTGGCAACGAGGGGATCACCATTGATCTGCGCCTCTCACACCAGGCGATCGCCGAGGCCATTGGCTCCACCCGGGTAACAATCACCCGCCTGCTGGGCGACCTACGCAACGAAGGGCTGGTGCAGATCGATCGCAAAAAAATCACCGTGTTTGATCCGATCGCCCTGGCCAAGCGCTTTAGCTAAAGCCTTTCGCCGGGGGATACTGGTACCCCCTGCTGAAACCTGTGTCGGGCTGGCTTCTGATCCTGGCGCTGCTCGTGCTTGGGGGCGTGCTCTCGACCCTTGGTGATCGCCTGGGCAGCCGGGTGGGCAAGGCCCGTTTAAGCCTGTTTCAGATGCGGCCCCGACGCACGGCCGTGTTGATCACCGTGCTCACCGGCAGCGTGATCAGTGCCGTGTCTTTGGGCTTAATGCTTTTGGTGAGTGAACGGCTGCGGGTGGGGCTTTTTGAGCTCGACAAGCTGGAAACTCGCCTGCAAACCAGCCGCAGCAACCTGGCCACGAGCGAAGCCAAGCGGAAGCAGGCAGAAAAGGAGCAGGCCCGCTTCCAGGGCCAACTAAACCAATCGGAAGCCAGGCTGGTGACCCTGCGTGGGAGCCTGGCACCGCTGCTGGCCCAGCGCCGGCAACTGGAGGCGGAACGCAGCCGCTTGGGCCGCGACCTACAGGTGCGGGATGCCGAAATCCGCAGCAACGAAAGGGATTTGGCCCAGGTGCGCAGCCAAATTGCCGCCGGCACAAAAGAGCTCAAGGATCTGGAGACAAACCTGATTGCCTTCCGCCGGGGCGATGTGGTGATCAGCAGCGGTCAAATCCTGGCCAGCGCCAAGGTGAAGCTGGAGCAGCCAAGCCAGGCAAAATCCGTGGTTACGGCCCTGTTGCAGCAGGCCAACCTCAATGCCTTTCGCAGGGTGCTGCCGGGCCAGAACGCTGATCGGCAAATTCTGCTGGTGCCCCGTAGCGACATTGCCAAACTCGAAGAAATGCTTGCCAAACCAGGCAGCTGGGTGGTGAGCCTGATTTCGGCAGCCAATGTGTTGCGCGGGGAAAGGCAGGTGCTGGCCTTCCCCGACCTCCGGCCAAACCGACCCGTGATCAAGGCCGGTGAAGTGCTTGCCAGCACCATCCTGGAAGGGGATCTCAGCAATCCCGAGGCGATCAACAGACGCCTAAATCTGCTGCTCGCTGCCGCCTATGCCCGAGCCCAGCGCCAGGGCACGGTGGCGGATGGCCTTCAGGTGGATCCAGCCGCGGTGCGGCAACTGAGCTCGGAGTTAAGCGAACGACCCAGGGGCCTTGTCGTTGCCCTTTCGGCGGTCGCTGTTCAAAGTGCTGACACTCCCGATCCAATTGCGGTGGAACTGCGCTGGGATCGGGATGGCGATCTACAGAAGGGTGGCGCCCGGGGCAACCTTCGGTGAACTGGAAACCGAATTGCCTAATTGCCGGCATCGACCCAGGCCGCAGCAAATGCGGTCTCGTCATTGCCGATCGGGTGGGCGGCTGGATCGAACAGGCCGCCATTCTCGAACCGGAAGCGGCCCTCGCCTGGCTGGGCCATTGGCGGGGCGAAGGCCTAGCCAGCCTGGTAATTGGCAACGGCACCGGCAGTAGGGGCTGGCTTCATGCCATTGCCCCATTGGGTATGGAAACCCATCTCGTGGACGAATACGGCACCACCCTGGCCGCCCGGCATCGCTTTTGGCAGCTATTCCCCCCCAAAGGCCTCAGGCGCCTAGTGCCCAGGGGCCTGCGCCTCCCCCCCCGCGACCTGGATGATCTAGCGGCCCAGCTACTGGTGGAAGGCCACCTGAAACGGGAACTCAAGCGCCGGGACAGCGCCCTGATCAGAACTTGGCCCGCACCGTAAAAACGTAGTCACCACCAGGCTCCAGCTGGTAGTCAGCCTTCAGCAAAAAGCGCAGCAGGGCATCTTGGATCAGGGCCCGGCCCAGGGAGGGCTCCACACTTAATTGACCCCGATCGAATGCCCAGCTAAAGGTCCACTTAAAACCGCCCGCACTCACCTCACCCTCCAACAGCCGTTGGCTAAAGCTCTGGTGAAGCACCCTCAATTGCGCCGTGGTGGCAGGAAGTCGAGCCATGCAATCAGGTTGCGGCCTCTTCTGGCTTGAAACTGTTCAAACGATTGCCAGCCCGCTCGAGCCCCAGGCGCAGAATTAAGTCGATGCCACTCTCAACCTCGGCCAACACCGATTTGAGTTGGGGCTGTTCACCTGAGGCAAAGCTGCCCAACACGTGGCCCAAGGTGCGCTCTTTGCGCTCAATTGGGTGGAGGGCAGGGGCCCCAATGCCAATGCGTAGCCGGGGAAAATCCTGGGTGCCCAGGTGGCTGATCGTGCTGCGTAAACCGTTGTGACCGCCTGCACTACCGCTGGCGCGCAGGCGCAATTTGCCCAGGGGTAGGTCCATGTCGTCGACCAGCACCAACAACTGCCCAGGCTCCAGGCCAAACCAATCGAGGGCAGCACGAATCGAGCGGCCGCTCTCGTTCATGTAGGTCTGGGGCATCAACAACCTCAAGCGCCTATTTCCCTGGCCCACTTCAGCCAGGAGGCCGTGCAACTTGGCCTGATTACGAAAGCTAGCCTTTGCCGCTGCCGCCAACTGCTCAAGGGCCATGAAGCCCACGTTGTGGCGAGTGCCGGCATATTTGCTGCCCGGATTACCCAGGCCCACAACCAGCTGTAAAGCCAGAGCTGGCGACTCAGGATTCAAGGCCACTCCCGTCAGGCCGCGGGCGGCTCTTCGATAACCGGCTCTGGCATAGGAACGGGCAGTTGAACTGGGGCTTCAGTTTCAGGATTCATGGCACCACGGAACTCCTTCTCAAATTCCGAGGAGGCCGATTGAAATCCCTTCAGGGTTTTGCCCAGGGTCTTACCCAGCTCAGGCAGGCGCTTCGGTCCAAACACCAGCAACCCAATGGCAGCAATAACTGCCATTTCGGGTAATCCGATGCCAAAAAAATTCATGGAGCTGGGGGGTGATTGGAGCTCAGCCGAAGCCGTTCCAGTTCACGTTGATGCCTTCCAGCAGCAGCGACTTGTTGTACAGCTGCAGGATCACCAGCAGAAACACTAGGAAAAGCACCATGAAGATGCCCATCACCGGAGTGGTGCCCCAACCCGGCACAACCTTGCCGTACTCGGAATTCAAGGGGCGGAGCAGATTTCCGAGGCGGGTCCGTTGGGCCATGGCTGCTAGGTCCTCTCGCTCAAAGAATTGCAATAGCTACTGTAAGGGCCTCGCTGGCTCCGATGCGTTGGGCTGTCGAGACTTGTGACGCAATTCGCCAGGTAAACGCCCCATGGACCCCGCCGCTACTGGCTCACCTGCCCTTTCCATAGCCATGGCCGTTTTGGCCGTACTGCTTGCCCTGACTGGCTTTGGCGTCTACACGGCCTTTGGCCCTCCGTCGAAGCAACTGACCGATCCCTTTGACGATCACGAAGATTGAGTTGGTCCTACCAACCAAAAACCCAGGGCCCAGGGTTTGAGTTCAACTGAGAGCTTTTGGGGCGATTGCTGATCCAGGCCGTCCAACCGCGCCAAAAGCGTCCAATCGGCCCCCAAATCCAATTGGCGGCGACCTGGCGAGCTGTTTTGAACAGCCACTAGCAGCTCGCCGGGGCCTGAACCGGCCCTGCAACTAACCAGCTGGAGACCATCCCCCAGGGGTGGCAAGCCAAGCTGAGTAGCGGGGCCAGGGATTGGTGATTCGGCGGGCCTAAGCCAGAGGGGCTCCCGAAACCGGATTGCCTGCTGCGGCACCTGGTCCTGTTGCCAATGGCCAGGGCAGGGCATCAGCGCCAGGCGTAGGCGCTGATATCCGTTGTCTGCGCCTGGATCAGGCCAGGTGGGGGCCCGAAGTAGCGAAACCCCAAGGGCTCCAGGGGCAGCAGACACCCCCTGGGGGCCATCGAGCAACACGGCCAAGCCCCCCTGGCCAGGCACCGATGCCAGCCAACTGATCACGGGCACTTCCCAGCGGGCCAGTTCGCGGGGGGTGATGGCCTGGGCGGGGCGTTCCAAAATGCCCCCACTGGTGTCGGCTGCCCAGCGCTGGGCAGGCTGCAGCAGGGGAATCTCCAGGCGCAGCAGTTCATGGCGGGCTCGCCAGTCGACCTGCAGCAGCAGCTCAACCCAGCTCGATCCAGCCCGCAGGCGCACCTCCAGACGCACGGAGCTGTCGCCGCAGTAGCCCCGTTGCACAAAGCTGCAACAAAGGGGCCCCTGTTCTGTCAGTACCGGACCTTCCTGCCAAGCCCATGGCAGGGGATGCTCGCGGTAATCGGCTGCCAAATCCCAGGCATCCCAGAACTCACCGGAATCGCCAAAGCGCTGCCAAGCCAGGGGGGCGGCCAACTGGGGGACCCCATCGGCACCCCAGAGCTGAACAAGCCCCCCAGCTCCCACTTCCAGGCCCACCAGGCCGTTATCTACCCGCCAGCGGCCCTGGCTGTTGGAATCGCCAGCGCGCCCGGGCAGGGTTTCCAGCTCCACCGTATGGCTGATCCCGGCAAGACCTGCAGCCGGTGCTGGCTGGGCACCCAGTTGGCGTTGCAGGGGCTGGGCCACCACCCCCGCCAGAGACGGCAGCTGAACCCAACTGGCACCGCCGTTAGAAGGCTGCTGGGGCAACGGTTGACCGTGGCAACTCCACTGGCCTGGTGGCAAGCGCAGCACGACCGCCTGGGGCGCCAGGGGCTGGAGTTGGGCGACCCACCAATGCTGGCTGGACTCACTCTGCGGGTCGGCTTGCGGGTGCCTACCGCCAGCCAACCAGGCCTGCAGGGCCCAATCCCGTTGCTGCCTGGCCTGGCGGCGGGCCTGGCGCCATTGGGGCTCGGCCTGCTCAAAGACCTCAGGAATAGATGTGCCCGGCAGGATGTCGTGAAACTGCTGGAACAGCAGCACCCGCCAATCGATAGCGGTAGGTGCCAAAGCCCCGGCGGCCAAGCTGGCCCCGGCGAGGCCAGTCGCCAGCTCCGCCTCCCGAAGCAGGCGTTCGAGGCTGCGGTTATGCCGCTTCTGATCCGGCCGACTGGTGGCGCAGCCCCGATGCAACTCCAGGTAGAGCTCATCGCGCCAAACCGGCAAGTCATCTTTAGCGGACTCCAGCCCAGCCAAATAGGTCCGCAGGCTGCCCTGGTGCTGCTGCACCGCCTCCCCTTGCTGGTGCCACAACTCCAGCTGCTCGAGCATTTCAGCGGTGGGGCCGCCGCCGTGGTCGCCCACGCCCGGTAACCAAAGGGCCTGGGGAGAACCCGTGGCAGCTGTCCACTCCAGGCGATAGCGCTCCATCGCCACAGGGTCGCCGTCGGTCCCAATCGGAGCCGTCATTAGGGCGAGGACCTCAGCCCCACAGCGGCCACGCCAGCGGAACAGCCTGTGGGGGAAGGGATTGGTGGCATTCCAGAACAACTTGTGGGTGCAAAACCAGCGCACCCCTGTGGCCTGGGCCACCGCTGGCAGCCCCGCCCCAAAGCCAAAGCTGTCCGGCAGCCAGGCCAACCCGTGCTCCAGCTGGGGGAAGGTACGGCGGCTGTAGTGCTGGCCAAGCTGGAATTGACGCAGCAGCGAGGCCGTGCTGATCAGCACGCAATCACTCTCCACCCAAGGGCCATTGATCGGCTCGAATCGCCCCGCCGCCACCGCCTCGAGCAGCTGGCCAAACAGATCGGGGCGGCCCTGCTCCAGCCAGGAGTAGAGGGCTGGGGTGGAATGGGCGAAATGGAGCTCTGGAAATCGCTCCATCAGCGACAACACTGAGGCGAAGGTACGTTCGGCGGCCTGCCAGGTGTCGGCCACTGGCCACAGCCAGGCCAAATCGAGGTGGGCATGGCCCAGCACGTGAAAACGGGCATTGGCGGCTGGCTCAGAACCATGCCGACGCAGGTCGGCCAGGGCCTGCTTTGTTTCCAGCAAGAGACCCTGGGGATCAGCAGGGTCCTTGGGCTCCAAGACCAGCGCACTGGCGATCAGGGCCCCGTCGTCGTGCAGGGGGCTGCGCAGGCGCAGTTCCAAAGCCAAGGGGGGCCCTTGCCACCAACTGGCCGGCAGGGGCCAGCGGCAGGCGGTATCGAACAGGTCACCACCATGGACAAGGCGGCCATCCACCCAGAGTTCTGCCTGGTCAGCCCACCAACGCAGGGTGAGCCTGGCGATGGCCTGGTCAGCAAGCCCCCGCCAGGCCTCAGGGCAGACCAACTCCAGCCTGAGCTGATGCCATTGGCCTCCCCTGGGCCAAATCACCAGGCCCCGGGCCTGCCAATCGGGGCGATGCTGCCCGCCCCAGGGGTGTTGCAGGGCAGCGGCTTCGGAGCCATCGGGCTGAATACAGCCCCAAAGGGACTGGAGGTCCCAGCTGAAACGTGACTGAAACGTTTCAATCCGCTGGGTCTGAGGTGCACCAGGGGCCTCTGGCATCGTTGGATAGCAAGCCAAGTCCCATAGGATGATGCGGCTGCCCAGGGGCTGCCGCCCGTCTCCACCCAAGACCGAACCATGCTGGCTCTCAAGATCTCGGTTTATTCGGTCGTCTTCTTATTTATTGGGATTTTCGTGTTTGGCTTCCTAGCCAGCGATCCCAGCCGCACCCCCAGCCGCAAGGACCTCGAGGATTGAATCGGCGGCCTGCGGTGCTGGGGGCTTGTTCTCCTAAATGCCTGTGGCATGATCACGGGCTCCTAAACCCGTTAAGCCCGACGTGCGTGGCCTGCAAGATCCAGCTGCGCCGTTAAGGGGCTTTCTTTTGGGTTCGCTCGTCGCCGTACTGCCCTCAGCTCAGGTGTGGGCGGCGCCAAAAATGGCAATTCCAATGCCGGGCTCGGCAAACACCAGCCAGGGATCCACCAGTCCAAGTAAGCAACCAGCTACAGAGCCAATTACCCCGGGCCAAGGGCAGGGTTTTGTGAACATCCGTGCCGACAAACAGGGATTTGACGGACAGCTAAATCGCTACGTAGCCACGGGCAAGGTTCGACTGCAATTCAACGGCTGGACCCTGCTGGCAGATCGGCTGGAAGTTGAGGAGAAAAGCCGCAGCTTCTATGCCACAGGGCAGGTGCGACTGCGTAAAGGAGACCAGTATCTCCAAGCCAGCAGCATTCGCTATAGCTATTGGGAAGGGATTGGTGAGCTTGAAGACGTCTATGGAGTAATTGACCAAGACACGCTCAAAGCAGATACTTCGCTGTCCGAAGCGCCTGATACCGCTAGAACCACAGCAGCCGCTGATATTCCTTTTGTCTGTCCGCCACTACAGGCAACTGGCAAATCAACCGCCATCAGCCTGATACCACCAAGCAGGGTCAACCTGCCAGTCATGGCAGCAGGAGCCGGCTGCCCAGGCAGCCAGGGCGTGGCAAGACCAAAGCGAATGCAAGAAGCCCTGGAGCAGGTGGCCTTTAAGCAAGGGGCCTATGAAGAACCAGCACTTATCAACCAGAAAGCCGAAACCAATTCCTCGGAGGGCTATGCAGGCAATGAAATCAACCAGCGGGTGCGCAATGTGCAATATCAACGCAGCTTCAACACCGGGATCAAGGTCAATTTTTCAGGGCTAATCGGCTATACAACTCCCTCAAGCCTTGGTGGCGGTTCAGGCTCTCGCTCTTTTGATAAGTCTAAAGATTTAATCCGCCGCATACGTTTTCAAAGTAGCAATCTAAGAATCAGCAAACAGGTTTGGACCTCGCGTCAAATGGCCTTTACCAACGACCCATTCACGCCAGCCCGCTCCTGGACCATGGCCCGCAATGTGACCGCCGCCATGGCAGCCGATGGCAGCACCAAAATCTGGGCACGCAATGGAAACATTATCCTTGAAAACAAGCTTTCTCTGCCAGCTGTTTTCAGCACAACTCTGAATCAGCAAAAGCCAAGTTATGCTTTTGGAGTTGACAATCAAGATCGTGATGGATTTTTCGTTGGCTACAACGTAAAACCCATTCAACTGGGATCTGGCGGCGGCACCCTCAAACTCCAGCCCCAGCTACTTCTAGAAAGGGCTATCAGCGGTCAAAACAGTTCATTTGTAGCCAAGGGAGCCAGCCTGGCCAGCCCGACGGTCACCAAATCCAACACAGCCGCAGACGACTTTGGCTTGATCGCAATTACAAATTTACCGATTAAGAGGTTTAACTTTAATTCTTTTGTGAGCCTGTCGACTCTTAATCCCGAAAATATTCCCTCGGGAACACGCAGCGTAAATCGAATCAGCACACCACTTAAGCTGCCCCTACTGGGAAGTTCCTCAGCAAGTGCATATGGCAACTACCGAGAGAGAATATACAACGGAAGCCTTGGCCAACAGACACTTGTCTACTCATATGGGCTCGAGATAGGCGGCAGCAACGTGCTCCAAACCCAACGCAGCCAACCATTGGCACTAAAAGAAACTGGCGACATAAGTTTCGCCAATCCTGCGGTAGCTAGCGCCGAATTAGAAAAGAATGATTTTAGCAAATCAACTTCAGCAAGCCCATTTTTTCAACCTATTAACTTTAGCTGGAATCTGAGCTCAGGCAATTTTCAAGCAACACTCTTTGATACCGGCGCCCTCGCTACCCTTTGGCGAACGACCGCCTCTGGAACAGTTTCATCCGGGTTTTCCATCTGGAAAGGCAAGGCCCTATCCACCAAAACAAATCCGATAGCAGGCCTTAACTATTCAGCTACGGCAATAACACCAGGACTCAGCGTTGATTTTGGAGCCAGCGGTCTGGCTGCCAACTACGGCGATGGCAGCAATCAAAACACCATCACATTCTTTGGCGGGCCATCCCTGACCCTTGGACATTTTGAAAAGCCCTTTTTTGATTACACCCGCCTTTCTGCATCGATTTCGGGTACCTTCCTGGGGGGGATTAGCCCCTTTGGCTTTGATCGCTCTGTTGATAACCGCACCATTTCATTTGCCGCCAGCCAGCAGATTTATGGACCCCTAGTAGTCGAGGGCGGCGCCACATACAACATCGATCCCAACTCAATTTATTATGGCAATAATTCCTACTCATACATAGAAGTCAAATGGCAACGCCGCTCCTATGAGCTCGGGGTGTATTACAGCCCCTACGATGGCATCGGCGGCATCAGGGTGAAGCTCAACGATTTTGATTTTGATGGCACTGGCGTGCCCTTTGTGCCCACAGCGCCCTCTGCTAGAAAATTTGATGCCTCAATGCCGATTCAGCGGCGGTCAAGCTAAATCAACAATCAAGTTATTGAGCAGTGATAAAGCTATTGAGATAGGGCAGCTGATTCGCGACCCTGTTGAGCTCGCGGTCATGGCTAATTAACTGCGAAGTGGCATCCCACTGACCACTCAGCAACATTTGCCTGGCACCAACTGCCAATTGCAGGGGCCATTGCTGAGCTGACGAGCTTGTGGCAACTAAAGCCTCAAGATCAAGGCTGAACTCCTGGGCTGGATCGGCCTTAGCGGCCTCCTGGAGGCTCAAAATCCCAGCATGGTCTGAGGTGAAACAGGGGATGCCCAAGGCCAGGCAATTGCCGTAGAAGATCTCAGCAAAGCTCTCCCCTACAACCGCCCGAATACCCCAGCGCATCAAGGCCTGGGGCGCATGTTCGCGGCTGGAGCCACAACCAAAATTGCGGTTCACAAATAGCAGGTTGGCTCCCTGTTGGGCGGAGCGATCTAAGGGATGCTCACCCTTTAGCTCCCCACGGTCATCTGCAAATACCTGCTGCCCCAAACCATCAAAGGTGACGCATTTCAAAAATCGAGCCGGAATAATCCGATCTGTATCGATGTCATCGCCGCAAAGCACCACGGCGCGGCCACTCACCTTGCCGATCAGGCCCAGGGGGAAGAGGGGTGCAGACATCACAAATAGGGCAAGGGGAACAGGGAAAAGAGAAACCTGAGGAACTACAACAACTCGCGCACATCACTGACCTTGCCAGCAATTGCAGCTGCGGCAACCATCGCCGGACTCATTAACAGGGTGCGGCCGCTGGCAGAACCTTGGCGACCCTTGAAATTGCGATTGCTGGAGCTAGCGCTGATCTGGCGCCCCTCGAGGCGGTCTGGATTCATGGCCAGACACATCGAACAGCCTGGTTCGCGCCACTCAAATCCAGCCTCCCGAAACACCACATCCAGGCCTGCCGCTTCCGCCGCTAGCGCAACCTGCTCTGAACCTGGCACCACAAAAGCCTTGATTCCTGGCGCCACGTGGCGGCCCTTAGCGATGGCCGCCGCGGCCTCCAGGTCGCTGAGCCGGCCATTGGTACAACTGCCGATAAAACAAACATCAATGGGCAGTCCCACAATTGGCGTTCCTGGATTTAGGTCCATGTAGCGGTAGGCCTCCTCAGCCAGGGGGCGCTCGTCGGCTGGTATTTGCTCCAGGGTTGGCACTGTTTCATTGACGCCTATGCCCTGGCCTGGCGTAATCCCCCAGGTAACCGTGGGAGCAATCGTGCTGGCATCGAAGCGCAGCTCATCGTCGAAGACCGCCTCGGGCCCACTCGCCAAGCTGCTCCACCAGGTCAGGGCCCGACTCCAGGCATCCCCAGTGGGCGCGTAGGGCCTCCCTTCGAGGTAGGCAAAAGTGGTGGCATCGGGGTTCACATAGCCGCAGCGGGCCCCGCCCTCAATCGCCATATTGCAAAGGGTCATGCGCTCCTCCATCGAGAGGGCAGCAATGGCCGGACCCGCAAATTCATAGGCATAGCCCACACCACCCTTCACCCCGAGGCTGCGGATGATGTGCAGCACCAAATCCTTGGCATAGACCCCTGGTTGCAGCTGGCCATCCACCCAAAGGCGCCTCACCTTGAGCTTGCCCATCGCCAGACTTTGGCTGGCCAACACATCTCGCACCTGGCTCGTGCCAATGCCAAAGGCGATAGCACCAAAGGCCCCGTGGGTGGAGGTATGGGAGTCGCCGCAGGCCACGGTCATGCCGGGCTGGGTTAGGCCCAGCTCTGGGGCGATCACATGGACAATCCCCTGGCGGCCGCTGCCGAGCCCGTGGAGGGTGATGCCGTGCTTAGAGCAGTTGCGCTCCAGGGTGACCAGCATCTCCTCGGCCAGGGAATCGGCGAAGGGCCGGGCCTGGGATGTCGTGGGCACGATGTGGTCAACGGTGGCAACCGTGCGCTCCGGATGGCGCACGCCAAGGCCCAAATCCTGCAGGGCAGCAAAAGCCTGGGGACTGGTGACCTCGTGAATCAGGTGCAAACCGATGAATAGCTGGCTCGAACCACCGGGCAGCTCGGCGACCTGGTGCAAATCCCAGACCTTGTCGTAGAGGGTGCCGGAGCTCAAGGTGCAGGGTTCAACTTGGTACTTAAGCCTAAAAGAGCTGCAGACGCAGCCGATTTAGCGATTCCCCCACCGTGAGGGCCTGGATCAACTGTCGACCATGGCGCTCGCCGAAGCGCAGCAGCTCAGAACTACTCCCCTTTGGCCCAGCAAGGCCGAAATAGACCGTGCCCACTGGCTTATCGGGGCCACCGCCACCCGGTCCGGCGATGCCTGTCACGGCGACGCCCCAGGTGGCGGATGTGGCGCGGCGGACCCCTTCGGCCATGGCAATGGCCACCGGCGCACTTACGGCGCCATGGCGCTCCAACAATTCCGCAGGCACCCCAAGCAATTCCTGCTTGATGGCATTGGCATAGGCGATCACCCCGCCCAAAAAACCATCGGAGGCCCCTGGCACCGCCGCCAAAGCTGCCCCTAGCCCACCTCCCGTACAACTTTCTGCCACCGCCAAGGTTTCAGCCCGCTGGCGCAATTGTTCGAGCACAACCCAGGCCAAATTCTCCGCATCGGCGCCAAAGCAGTCCAGGCCCGCTCTGAGTTTGATTTCAGCCTCAACAGGCTGCAGCAGCGACCAAGCAGCCAGCTCGGATGCGGCCTTAGCCGTAATCCGCAGCTTTACTTCCCCCGCACTTGCATAGGGCGCCACCGTGGGGTTGGCC
>NZ_JAGQBV010000019.1:0-41142 GCF_024345815.1 Cyanobium sp. HWJ4-Hawea
CAAACCTTCTCCTGCCTTGACGAACTGGATCCTGCTGCTGGTTGCCGGTGTGCTGTGCGGCTTCCTCAATGCGGTCGCCTCCAGCGGGGCAGCCATCACCCTGCCATTGCTATTGGCCCTGGGGCTGCCGCCGGCCGTGGCAAATGGCACCAACCGACTGCCGGTGCTCGTGGGCTTTGGAACTGCAATCTGGCGTTTTCACAAAAGCAAGGCGATTCCCTGGCGGCTGTGCATGCGGCTGTTGCCGTGCTTTGCGTTGAGTGCGCTGGTAGGGGCCAGGCTGGCCACGATCCTGCCGATGGGCGAAATCAGGGTGCTGGTGCACGTCGCCATCGCCTTGGCACTGGTGCTATTGCTGCTTAGGCCCCATAGCTGGATGCGGGATGGGGATCCCGGCAACACCAGCCAAAACCCAAGCCCTTGGCTTCTGTTGCTGTCTGCCGGGGTGGGCCTGTGGACCGGCCTGATCGTGCTCGATGCGGCGACCTATCTATTGATGAGCCTTGTGCTGGTGGGAGGCCTGACCCTGAAGCAGGCCAACCCTGTCAAAGCGGTGCTGATCTTTGCCGCCACTGTGGTTTCGTTGGCAGTGTTCATCAGCAGCGGCGCGGTGAACTGGGCGGCAGGGCTGCCACTGATGGTTGGCAGTTCACTGGGAGGGTGGCTTGGCGCCTCCCTGGCCCTGAGCGCCAATGCCCGGGTGTGGATCTACCGGCTATTGCTTGGCACCCTGGTGCTGGAGCTCGTCGCCATGCTGTTGGGATGGCCGCCTGCGGCCATGCGCATGCCGATGCCGATGGCAAGCATCAGTTGACTAGTTCGGCTCCATCTTTGCTGGCAGTTACAGCACCGGGGAGGGGGTAGATCAGGTCGCCAGCCAGGTCGCCAGGGGCATGGCCAGCAGGGCTACCGCCAGGGCGGCCAGGGCCATCGCAACGGTGGCAGTAGCACCCGTAAGGTCGCCTTCTCGGAATGCAGCAGCAACTCCTTGGCCGCTGGAAATTGTGCCCAAGGCCATCCCACGGCCGAGGGGGTTGGTTACGCCTAGGCGTGTCAGTAGGGCGGGGCCAATGATCGTTCCCGTCAGGGCTGAGGCCACCACCATGCCAGCCACTATTGGAGCATCGGCGCCGACCCGACTGGCCAGGGCAATGCCGATCGGGGCAGTGGCAGTTTTTAGAACCAGCGCTCCCTGGAGAGCCATATCCAGGCCCAACAGACGGGAGAGCACCAAGGCCGTGACCATCGCCACTGCAGTACCACCCCCAACTGCGGCCAAAACGCGGGGGCCATGGTCGATCAGCACCTGGCGATGGCAATACAAGGGCACAGCCAAGGAAACAATGGCCGGCCCCAGCCACCAGGTAATGGCATCGCTAGCACCTCGGTAGCCAGCCAGGCCGCCGCCGGTGAGGGTGATCGCCCCCATCACCAGCAGGGTGCTCAACAGCACCGGAACCGTGAAGGGAAATGGAAAGCGACGGTTGATTAGGCGGCTGATGGCATAGGCAGCCACCGTGATTGCCATATCTAAAAGGGTGACTGTCATGGCGCCACCGTCGGTTGGGCCGGCCCACGGGGGCTGGAAGCGATCCAACCAGACGTGGCAATCCCCGCAGCCGTACTCACCAGAATCACTAACAACAGGACAACACCGTGCTGACGGAGAAGGCTGCCGTAGGCCATCAGCCCGACCGCGATAGGTACGAAAAAGAATGCGAGATGGCGCTGTAATAGGCCTGCCGCCCGCGCCAGCCACGACTCCCTAACCAGACCCGTTAGTAGAAATAGGGCCAGCAGCAGCATCCCAACTAAATTGGAAGGAAGGGGCAGGGCCAGATACTGGGTAAGGACAATTGCTATTTGATTGATGGCAACAAGCCCAGCCAGTTGCAGCAAAACCACAAGAACATTCCTGAGCCAACGCGGGATGCTGCCGCGGTCTTTTAAAACGCTCAGAGCACCAGCACCGGCGGCTTTCCTAAACCCTGTTCTTCGCATAGCTTTAAGTAGGTATCGAGGCGAGATTTACCAAAGACGATACTGGCAATAGAGCCCTCAGCATCTACGTTTAGGTTCGCTCCATGAATGTGCCAGCGAACGTGGGTGTTGTCCTCCAGGATGTGGAGGGTATGCACAGAGGAGGCAGGCTCAAAGAGGAATGAACCGGCACGGTTTACGAAATCAGACTCGAGATACTTCCAGGAGCCAGAAAAGGTGTGCCCCCATACGCTGCCGGTGTGCATATGCATCGGGCTTTCAAAGCCTTTCTGAAAAATATTCTCCGTGATCCAAACATTCTCAGAGGGAAATACCTGCAACACCCGCAATAAATTGCCAGCACCGATATCAACAAAAGGAGTTTCATTAGCTCCAACATGCACGGCAGTAGGCGCCTGCTGCATCCATTCCCGATGGATGGGGTGATCACCTTCAGTGCCGGTCAGCATGGTGAAGATCTCAATAGTAATTTCGAAATATCATAGTCAACTAACCTTCTCTCCAGCCAGCCAACATGGCCGCAGGGATACCTAAGAATGGCTGCATTCAAGAGATGGCTGGGTTGAACCTTGAGTCAATGACAAAACCCGCCTGGCTCAGCCAGGTGTTGGGGCAAACGGTGCTTGGGGTGCGATCAGAGCCCCTGGGTGAGGGCCTTGGGCTCGTTTCACGCACCCTACGGCTGGAATTGGACGTCCAGCCGGGCGCCAACCTGCCGGCATCATTGATCCTAAAAACTGAAAGCGACGATCCGGCAATGCGCCAGCTGGCGAAGGATCTGGGCGCCTTTGAAAAGGAAACGAGTTTCTACGGAAATCTGGCCGCCGGGCTGGAGGCCACGGTGCCCCGCCTGCAGGCATCTAGCCACGGGGGCCATGAAGGCATGAGCTGGCTCCTGCTGGAAGACCTCTCCGCCCTGAGGGCTGGCAACCAGGTGCGCGGCATGCGGACCGATGAAACCGCCGCCGCCCTTGCGGCGATGGCCGCCCTGCATGGCCGCTTCTGGCAAAACGACTGCCTGCTGGAAAACACCTGGCTACCGGCCCACCAATTCTGGTACCAGGGATCCACCGGGGAGCTGACGGAATTAGTTGGGCCGTTCCTACACGACTACGAGCTGAGGGTTGAGCCGGAGGCCATCGAGCTGATTCGGGCGGTCGCCGAAAGCAGCGAGGCAATTGATCAAGCCCTGGCTAAACGGCCCTGGACCCTGGTGCACGGCGACCTGCGGGCCGACAACCTGCTATTCGACGACAACCCCCAGGCCAAGCCTGAAACACTTATCGGAACAGGGCCACGGGTAAAAATCGTGGACTGGGGTTCACCCTGTCGCAGCCTGGCGGCAATAGACGTGGCCTGCCTGATCGGCGGCAGCACACCAATGCCCCAACGCAGGGGGCGACTGAAGGAGCTGTTGGCAGGCTGGCACCAAACCCTGTTGGAGCAGGGGGTGGGCGACTACAGCTTCGAGGAGGCCTGGCGGGACCTCCAGCTGGGCTGCCTGCGCTGTCTGAGCGGGGTCCTGCGACTCCACCATTGGCAGCTCGACTCCAGCATCAGCCCGCGCCGCATCCTGCTAAACGACGAAGCAATCGAGCGTTTCTGCGCGCTGGCCCTAGAGGTGCACGCCAGCGAAGCTCTCACCAAGCTGTGAGAACAACCTCCACGGGAGACCATGCATAGAACATAGATTCATGCCAACCGAACTCGCTATCGCCCAAAAACCTGCTTCAGCACAAAGACACATGAACAAGTCCAATCTCACCGTAACCTTGAAAAAGGAGATGACTTAATCAGTGCTAGATCGGAATTCACACAACTTTTCTGCAGGCCCTGGAGCACTACCTGACACGGTACTTGAGCAATTAAGCGCCGAGATGCTGAGTGTACCTGAGCTAGGTGTATCGTTACTCGGCATCAGCCACCGCAGCGAATGGTTTGAGAGCGTAGTACTAGAAGTAGAAGAACGATTGCGAAATCTTCTTTACCTAACGGAAGATTGGAACGTAATTCTAATGCAAGGTGGTAGCAGCCTGCAATTTGGCATGATTCCGATGAATCTCCTGCCAGCAAAAGGCTCTGCAGACTATTTAAGAACGGGATATTGGAGTGGGCGCTCAATTGCTGATCCGCGGCTATTTGGCTCAATAAATTTGGCCTGGGATGGGGAGCCATGGGAATTCAGGCGCCTGCCAAGAACAGAAGAACTGCAGCTTAATGAGCAAGCAGCCTACTTTCACTATGTCTCAAACGAAACTGTGGAGGGGCTGCAGTTTCAGCAAATCCCTGGGATTGATGGTGTAACTCGTATCTGTGACATGAGTTCAGATTTCCTGAGCCGCCCGATTGCCATCAAGAATTACGACCTTATTTACGCCCACGCGCAAAAGAATCTAGGTCCTGCCGGACTGACAATTGTGCTAATTCGGGATAGCCTATTAGAACGACTGCAGCGCCCTGTGCCAACAATGCTGGACTATCGTAATCACCGAGATCACCAATCAATATTCAACACACCACCCACGTTTGCTATCTACGCCACCCTATTGGTACTGCGCTGGCTGGAAAATACGGTGGGAGGCCTAAGGACAATGGAGAAATGCAATAAACGCAAAGCCATGAAAGTCTATGGGATGGTTGATGAAAGCGATGGTTTTTACATGGGCCGTGCGGCCCGAGACGACCGTTCACTTATGAATGTCTGCTTCAACCTTGAAGATAAATTGTTGGAACCAATTTTTCTGCAGGAGGCTACAAAGCAAGGCTTTGAAGGGCTTAAAGGCCATCGCAGTATCGGGGGCATGCGAGCTTCGCTATACAATGCAGTAAGTGAATCTGCCTGCGAGGATCTTTGTGAATTGATGACAAATTTCCGCATAAAACATAGAAAGGGCCGTGTACAGAAATGGTGATAAACGTAGGTGAGTTTGTCGGTGGAAAGGCTAAATCATTTGCCAATTCGCCCCATGGCTTTCCGGCCAGTATTGCTCTATCCCAAGGTGGGTTAGCACGATTTAGGGTCTTCAATCGCCAGGCAGTAGCGATTGCGGATCCCGATCTGGCTCGCCAGGTTCTGATTCAGAAAGTATCAGCATTTCAGAGGGGACGCCCAGCTCGGGTCTTAAAACTAACCATTGGTGAAGGTCTCATCACAACCGATGGTGAACTATGGGAACCAGCTCGCCAATGGATGGAACCAGCCTTTCGTCGCGACAACATAATCTCAGCCCTTCCCGGCATCGCTGCAGTAATCGAGCAGGAACTGAATAACTGGGAGCAAATAAGTGCTGCCAACGGACAACAGATAGAGCTGTTGCCCTTGCTACAGACATTAATCGCTAAACTCTCATCACAGACACTATTCAACCTGAAATGGGACGACGAAACATTAGGCAGCTTTGTTCATAATATTGATTCATCCCTAAACCATATGGCTCGTTTGCTAAGGAGACCATGGATAACGCCGTCATGGGTACCAGGATCCCTAACTTCACAGTTACGCAAAACTGGACAAGAACTTGATGAGATATTAGGGCCATCTCTTGAGGGCCCAGCCACGGGCGTACATGGCGAACACCTTCTGCACCTCCTGGCCTCTGCAGATTCCAGCGAAGGTGGATGTCCGCTCAGCTCACGTCGCCGCCTCAATGAAATAAAGACCCTGGCGGCGGCAGCCTTTGAAACCAGCACCACAACCCTGAGTTGGACCATCGACCTAATTGCCCGGCACCCCGAAATTGGCGAGGCTCTTCGAGATGAAATTGATAAAGTTGTTGGCAAGGCAGCTCCAGATGCAAGGCAGTTAAGTCGACTTAGCCAATGCCAGCAGACCTTAATGGAGAGCATGCGCCTATGGCCCGCCGTATACAACCTTGTTCGGGAGGCCAACCGAAAGGTAGAACTGGGCGAGCACACACTTCCAATGGGCACTATCACAATTGTGTCGATATATGGCCTACATCGCAATCCAGCGCTATGGCAACAACCTGATCAATTCAGACCCGAGCGTTTTGCAGATCATTCCGTTAGCCATCCTGGCTTCATACCCTTCGCCATAGGACCACACACCTGCATTGGTAAGCATTACGCAATTCTCCAAATGCAATGCCTGCTGGCGATGCTGCTTCAACGCTTTGTGCTAAGCCCAGTTGATGGCCATTTGCCGAAGCCAGTAGCCAAAGTCACACTGCGACCGCTCACTAGCCCCCGTCTGTTTCTCCGTCCGCGTCATGGAAATTAAACGGCTTAACCACCTCGATGACTTGGCAGTGCAGCGCTACGAAGAGGCCTTTTACCTTGCCTTTTCCCGTGCCAAATCCAACCGATTGATTCGTCAGCTCTGGAATTGGGACGACGTAGCTGGTCGGATTCGCACCAAGATCCCCTATCAAGACCAGCACATATTCCTGCTGAGAGCGCCCGATGGCAATGTTGACACCGCTACAGCAATAAACTGGCGGATGGAAGATTACCAGGCTGCACAGCTCGGTTTTATCCCACCGGAATCCATTGCTGGCCATGCTGAGATCCTGACCCTATTTTCACGCAAAGACGCGGACCTAGAGGGGCTACGGAGATTCATGAAACTGACAGCTGAGGAATGCCTAGCCCTAGGTCTACGCAGTGCTGATGCCACCTGCACAAATCGACTGCTACCCATTTATCAACACCTAGGGGGCGAAGCGTTGGCCAGCAGACTGATCGACGGGGAACAACGAACCCTATTGCGATTCGAACTGGAACCCCTGGCTACGCTGAAAGAGTTAACCTAACCTAAACAGAATTAGCATTGATGCCCTGGGCTAATCTGGTTGAATTCAGAAACAGATTTCTAAATCACGAAATCCAGGCTGACCGCTACAAGTGGTGGGCGCTAACGATAGTTTTATTCAGCGTACTGCTATTAGGCATTGACTCGACCATAGCCAATTTAGCGCTACCATCAATAACCCGTGATTTAAATATTTCGGTAGAAGCTTCCAAGTGGGTAATTGCCACCTTCTTTGTGGTTGTCGCATTAGCATTACCTGGCGCAGGGCGCCTAAGCGACATTCTAGGCCGCAAAAAAGTTTTTATAATTGGCTTTCTTCTATTCGGTCTCGGCTCCGGCCTATGTGGTCTGGCAGGTAACATCGAGTTCCTAGTGGCAATGCGAGCCATTCAGGCAATTGGGGCTGCGGCACTATTCGCCAACAGCAATGTGATCCTACTAGCGGTATTTCCCCTCCGCCAACATGGACTTGCCCTAGGAATCAATGGTTCCATTTATTCAATTGGCTTTGCCCTTGGCCTGACCTTAGGAGGGATATTAATATCATCATTTGGTTGGCGTTCAATATTTTATCTGAACGTTCCTGTCGCCGTAATCGCACTATTTTTGGGTGGCCTGGTTTTACGTCGAGACCAGCTAAGAACTGGCGATCACGATAGTCTGTGCACTCTGGAAAATTTTGATATCGGTGGCTTTGTACTAGCGGCCATTGCCGTAGGAAGCCTAATGATTGGGGTAGAACGCCTTGCTAGTGAACGCCTGCCCTCATCGGCGTCTGTATCAATAACAATGCTTGGATGCATTGCTATGCTTAGCCTAATAGAACTAGAGAGAAGTAAGAAGCAGCCGTTAATTGACGTTCGACTCCTCCTTGTCGGCGAATTTGCCCGTGGCACATTCACGCGTCTACTCAACAGCATAATCCTTGGAGCATGCCTATTCGCGATCCCATTTTTCACACAAATAGTCTTGAAGTTTAGCGCCCTTCACAGTGGCTTGGTGATGCTTCCATGGAGCCTAGGCCTGGCAACGGCTGGCCCAATATCGGGACATCTAAGCGACCGCTTTGGTGCTCGCAAGCTAACTACCCTTGGCTTCATCGGCAGTGGAGTTGCCCTGCTATGGCTAATCTCATTAGGGCATCAAAACATCAGTGCGAGCAACCAGATACTTGGCATTACGGTGATGATTTCAATGCTATTACTAGGCGCAAGCTCCGGACTATTCATCTTCCCAAACACCAGTGCCTCTCTAGATGCAGTTCCCCAGAACCGCATAGGCACTGCTTCAGGATTAATGTGGGTGATGAGTTTCATGGGAATGGCCCTAGGCACCTCCTATGCAGCTGCGGTGCTGCGTGGAACACTGGAACAAAAAATCAGTTCTTCACCCTTTTTACAGGCCCAAGACAACCTTTTTACTAGCTTAATTATCCTGAGCATACTAGGAGCCCTGCTTTGCTGCACACGCTCGCGAAGCACTAGGATTAAACAAATTCACTAAACCATAACATCCCTCAAAACCAAGTGAAAAAGAGACTATGAATTGTCTATTCCTTATGGGAGCCCATCGCTCTGGAACGACCTGGCTGCATCAACTACTCGGCTCGTCGAGCCAAATGGCATGCATTACCTACTGGGATATCCGGCAACAATTACATCAGGGCGAAACTGTGCTAGAGCGCGAGCAAGTCGAGCGAGAACTTGCCCAAAAGAGTGAGAACAGAGGATTTGATGGGGCCGCCGTCGGCATCGATCTACCTGAAGAATATGGATGGATTCTGGAAGCGAATGCATTCGACATCTACACGCGTCGTCCAGTTTCAAACACACAATTTGATCGTCTGCAAGCATTAATCCAGGACAAGAATAAACAGAAACAACAGGCTGACTGGCTACTGCTGAAAAACCCAGTTGATTTCTACGACGGTTTCCTAAACCTTGACAATAAATTCCCAGGCAGCTGCTTTTTGTTCTTGCATCGCCACCCATTTGCCGTCTTTCGCTCCCAGGTGTCCTCATGGCGAAATCTTTGGGTACAGCCCAACCAATACCTGGCAACACTCGACCGGGTCTACGCAAAATCCCTCACAGATCCAATCAAAAGTCGGGCCATAAAGCGCTCGCTCTACGATCGAAATGTGCTGAAAACGATGCTGCTGACACTGGCAGAAGCATTCGAGTATCACATCGAAAATGAGGATAAGATGCAAGCCAAATCGATCAGATTACGCTATGAAGACCTATGCGCCGACCCGGACAGCAGCCTTAAAAGAATTTCCAACTGGCTGCAGCTGGAAGAGCCGATAAGAGCTCCAGAAAGGCTTGCCACTAAACAAAGAGAACTCAGCGAAGATTCAATGATTGCTGAAGTCTACAGAGCCAATAGCCACCGCTTTAAGGCCTATTGCAACTGGCAGGGCTACTCAATTTATGGGGACTTAGGCTGATGACAACTACCGGCATGCTTATCACCGGTGCAAATGGCTTCTTTGGCTGCCACCTAATCAAGGAGCTTCAAAGCCGCGGAATCGAGAAGCTTACATGCATCGTCAGAGCCGAGGATCGGCACAGGGCTCATCAGCGCCTACAAGCGGCGTCACAAGCCCATCAGCTTGATCTAGCAATAGATACGATCGAAGTCATTGCTGCAGATCTATCCGAGACTGATTTCGGTCTTGGTGAACGGGAGTTCAGGCAATTAATGGCCGGGATTGACAGCGTGGTACACACAGGTGCCTGCGTAAATTTCACCGCGACAGCCGACCAAATGCTGCGCACGAATGTTGAAGCTACAACAACACTGCTAGATCTCGCCAGATCAGCAAATGTGCGGCGTTTTGTCCATATTTCATCGCTTGCGGTTGTCAATGGACTGAGCTGGCCAACAGCTAAACCAGTGCCAGAAGTGCCAATAGAAGATGAACCAAACCAGGCGATAAGCCACTACGGTCGAAGCAAGTTGGGTGCTGAGCGGTGCTGTTTTGAGGCTGCAGCCAAAGGCCTGGATGTGACCGTGCTTCGACTCCCCTATCTACTTGCATCCACCTCGCGACTGGCCATCAACTATCACGGCTACCTTGATGTGGTGCTACGAGCAGTGCTCCACCTGGAAGCTAGCTTCGACGACGAGTTCAGCCTGCACCATCTACCGGTTGATCGCTGTGCCGACTGGGTGGCCACAGTAACCCTGGCGCCTAGTGTGCCACCTGTGATGCATGTTGTTCAACCCTTGTCCTTGCCTTGGCGAGCATGGCTGGATGCGGCAAAGGCCATGGGCCAACCGATGGCACTGGCGCCGATGGAAGACTGGTACAAACGGCTACGCCAAGCTGCCATGGTCAGCCATTCTTCAGGTCTTCTGGAAGCGATCGCATTCCTCAGACTTGAGCCGACGCACAAACGCTGGATGCACATGAATGCCCATGACCTGCAGTTTGAAAATCAGCAGCTATCCACTCTTGTGCCGGAAGCTGAAAACCACCTAACACTGCCTGAAACCTATTTACAGGGAGTCATCCGTCAACTGTGCAAAAACTAACAGCAAACAAAACAGAGGTCAGAAAATTTTGAGCGAAACTTCCTGCCCAAGCGATCGCAGTGCTGTCGAGACCCCAATAGACCGCAGAGCGATTCTCAGTAATCCTGCCATTGGTATCGCACAAATGGCCTACAGGGCCGGCGGGATTGCTGCCAGCAACGTTCTGGGAAACAAAATCCTGCAGATTGCCGATGCGCTTCTGTCAGCATGGATTCAATACGATCGTGACGATTTTTTTTGCCGTTCCCGTCAACAAAAACAGCTGAATAGCATGTTTGGCACTGGCCTGCTGACCGAAGAAGGTCGCGACTGGGCGCAAATTCACGATTCAGTTAACAACTCATTTACCCGAAAAAATATCAACAAGTATCACGAGCAAATCCTCGATTCAATCGATGCGAATATTGGCCACGACCTACCAAGCAATCAAACACTGCAAGTCCAACTTGGGGAGGATACGGTAGGTTGGTCAGTAGCCACAATCTCGACGGTCCTATTTGGCAAACGTTTGAATAGTGAAACCATCAGCCAATTTCTAGATGCTTTCCTCGAACAGAACAAGCCAGCCCATCAACCTGGATCAGAAGCAAAAATCCGTTCTCCCTTTGCCCGCCTGCTGAAAAGCTTGCTACATGTCACAACAGAGATTGAGAAGCTGCTCGAAGCTCCGGTTCAAGCAGCATTAAAACAGGATCCCCAGCAGGATCAGAGCCTTTTACTTGACATCAATGATGAGTTGAAGAGGGAATCACGCTGTCCCTTCAGCCAGGGACAAAATAGAAATCTCGTCAAGACACTTTTTATGGCAGGAATTCAGACCAGCTCTTACACCCTTGACTGGACTCTGCTTCTGCTAGCAAAGCACCCTCAACACTGGCAAAGACTTGCCGAAGCCATCCGGCCGCAACTTGGAAACCACCGGCCCTCAATCCATGACTTTGAACACCTTAAAGCAGTACACAATGTAATCGGTGAGGTATTACGGATGCGCCCAGTGATTCCCACAATTCAAAAAGGAGTCACAAAACCCTTGGAAATGGCTGGCATAAATCTGAAACCTGGTGACACCCTAAACCTTTCAATTTACGGAATTCACAACAGCAGCGAGTACTGGCAGAGTCCAGAATCCTTCAGACCAGAACGGTTCGAATCAGAACTGCGAGCACAGACATTCACACCCTTTGGGCTGGGTCAGCACACCTGTATTGGCCAGCATCTTGCCATGCACATTCTGACAACAACCCTGATCAGGCTGGTTCAGCAATTTGATATTGTGGCAGATGACTCCCTGAGTCTAGAAACTGAATCAACATTTCTATTAAAACCTTTGAAAAAACAGAACATCACCCTGGTAGCGATCTAAAGAATCATTGGGAAAATTGACCCAGCTCCTCGGTAGGCTGGGTGTAAACCACACGGGTGTGAAAGCCATCGGGGGCCATGATGGGTGAACTAGTTGATTCCCAAGTTGCGCCGTCGGCCTATGTCGTTAGTAGCCATAAATAGGGATGGGAACCAATCACGCCAACCAACCTCCGATCCCAGCACCGAACCTCCCATGGAGCGCAAGGGATTTGGGGGAGGAAGCTCCGGCAGCGGTACCAGGCGAAAAGGGGGGAAGAAGCGCTCTCCAACCCTGAGCAAGGCCGACTGGGGTCCGATGGGAAAGCATCCTGACCTCGACGGGATCATGGCAAGGAAGCGCTTGCATTTGCCCCTTTCTGGACGGATCAGCGAATCCGATGTCAGCCGTGCCTGGAAGCTAGCGGCGGCAGTGCATCACCCTGATCGGGGCGGTGAGCACAACACCATGCAGCTTGTAAATGGAGCACGCGATCTTCTAATGGGCCGGGGTGAAAAGGGTGCATAGGCTCAGCCTCCCTGCGGGCCAAGAACCACCACGCCGCCGCTGCGGCCAGCCTCGATAACAGCCTCGGCGATGCGCAGAGCCTCCACCGCCGTGTCCAGGTCGGCAACGGGGGAAGGTCGACCATTGCGCACGCAGGCACAAAAATCGGCCAATTGGTCGCGCAGAGCCCCCCCAACCCGGCCCCCAATGACGGGCCAAAGGGCCAGCTCGGCATCGATACCACCATGGGAAGTGTTGCCATGGGGTGTGTTGCGATGAGAGGTGGTGCCATCAACCGGGTCCGGTAGATACCAGCTGCTCTCCAACTGGGCCACGCTGCCATCGGCAAGTCGCAGCAGCACAAAACAACCCTGGGGCGCCAGATGATTCCCATCTCGGTAGTCGAGGGCCATAACCGAAGTGATCCGGCTCTGGCTCAACCAGAGCACCAAATCGATGTCGTGGATCAGGGTGCGGTGCGCCGTGTGAATGCGATCGGCAATGGCTGCAAAGGAGCTGCGGCTGCAATTGCGTTTGGCACGGATCGACACCAAATCGCCAAACTCACCGGCGCTCACCCGCCGCTGCAGCAGCCGATGGGAGGGCTCATAACGCAGCAAAAGCCCGGTCTGCAGAACAAGGCCCGATCGAACCGCCAACTCCTGTAATTCCTTTGCCTCCAGCCAGCTGGGTGCAAGCGGTTTTTCGACAAATAGATGGCGACGCCGAACCAATGCGAATCGGGCCTGTTCACCGTGCTGTCCATCCGGCGTTGCCAAGATCACGGCATCCAGAGTGTCGTCTTCGATCAACGCCATGGCATCGGTATGGCAAGCCGGCACCTGGTAACGATCCGCCACCAAAGCCAGGCAGACAGGATCTGGGTCCGCCACAGCCGCTAACTGCACATCAGCCAAGGAGGCAAGAACATTGGCGTGCAGCTGGCCGAAACGACCCAAACCAGCAAGGCCTACGCGAAGGGGCATCTGTGTCTCAGAAATGAGGCCCTTCCCAGGTTATTCAGGGCACGCCAGCTGGGCCTGACCTTCGGCGTTGAGTCGCTCAATCGCAGTGGAGATGGCAGTCTCGAGCATCTGCCCCCGCAACATCGCAACCGCAAGAGATGTGGCTATCTGGCCAGCCATTCCCCTTACCGCAGCCATGTCGAAGTCGGCGTTAGCACCATGGACCTGCAAAAGGGCGCGCGCTGTTAATTCACCAATGTCGTCGAGGAAATCTTGATGGGCCAACAGAGAATCAGCGACCACATTATCAATTTCAATGTGATCCTTAAGGCTTTCTGGCAAAACAGGTAGCTTGTGAACCACTCGATAGGGTCCAGGGCAGTCATCAGGCCTGTGATACAGCAGTTCCATGCTGGCTTCGTGAAGACCCATTGAAAATCATGGTGACTGGTGCCACTCTAAAGCAGCTAGAAGTTGAATGCATCTTGTCTGCACCACAGGTCTACATACAGGGGATTGCCAGTGGGGCCCCTGCAGCGCGCCTTAGCCAAAAAGATGCGGCTGCCTTCATGGGCCATCTCGACGGAATGGAGGCCACCCACAACCGGATCGAAACCATATTTGAACATACCCGCATCAACGAACGGCATTTGGCCTACTCCCTACTCGAACCGGGGGCAGCAAGTTTCCTCAGGGAACATGGAACGCTGGAAACACGGATGGCAATGTATGAAAGCCATGCCCTGCCCCTAGCCGAACGGGTCGCAAGGGCGGCGCTTGAAGATGCGACCTGCTCAGCCAGTGACATTCAGCTGGTCGTGTTTGTATCGAGTACAGGCTTTGTGGCGCCCGGGGTAGATGCCTTCCTAATTAGGAAACTAGGACTAAATCTAGACACGGCTCGCCACCCAGTGCTGTTCATGGGGTGTGCCGCCGCCCTGGTGGGACTGCGCATTGCCAGTGATCACGTGAGAGCCCATCCAGGCAATGGGGCTCTAGTGGTATGCCTAGAACTGAGCTCACTGAATGCCTCCCTGGAGGATGATCTAAATGATGTGATTATCCACAGCATCTTTGGAGATGGCTGTGCAGCAGTAGTACTACGTTCAACAAAGGATCAGGAAAACATTCCCAAGGGACGGGCGATTCTGCATCAGCAGCGAAGCGTGCTAGCTCCTGATACGGAAGAAGGGATAGTGCTCGGGATACGCGATAACGGGATTACTTGTACACTCTCACGCCATCTGCCGGAGATGATCGGCAATTCACTTCCAAGCGTCACGGATGGGCACCTAGCAGCAGCAGGTCTAACAAGGGAAGACATTGACATCTGGGCAGTGCATCCAGGCGGCACAAAAATCCTAGAGGCAGTTCAAAACAGCCTATCCCTAAAAGACAATCAATTGAGCCACTCCTGGGACGTGCTAAAAGAGTACGGCAACATGCTGAGCTGCGCAGTCCTGTTTGTACTTGAGCGCCATATCTACGCCTGTCGGCACGGAGGCAATCCAAAGGAAGCAGTGGAGATGACGGAGCACACTGCTAAAATACAAAATAGCAATGGCAAGCAAGGATTGGCATTTTCATTTTCACCGGGAATTGGCACGGAAATGCTTCATTTTGAAATAGGCGCCTAACCCTACAAAAAAGAAACCATGACACGCATAATCAAACTTTTTAATCAAGTCCAGGGCTGCCAGGACTGGGAACCAGATCCAAGCCAATCATTCCCAATGGAAATAGTAGCCTTCCTAAACAAAAACACAGAAAACCAATGCACCATGGCCAGGCTGAATCCAGGGAAGGCATTGCCTCTTCACTATCACAGGCAAGGTGGGGATATCTTTCTTGTCCTGCAGGGTCAAGGTAGGCTAACGACAGGGCGCATAGGCAATGAATCAGAAGGGGAGCAGGACAAAGCAGAAAGCCTGGAAGAGCAGGATCTCGAAACCGGAGATCTTTATTCGATCGAACCATATGAAATCCATGGCATTGAAAACACTGGCCCAACAGATCTGGTATGGCTAAATATTGCACCAGCAAGCCATGGAGGGGATGATTGCATTGAACTAGGCTCAAACTAGTACGACTAAGACCAACTGGAGGCGAGGGGAATGCGATTGCCAATTATCTATCTAGAAGCCGCTCACCTCAGCATCCAGCTATATGACAAGGGTAAACTAATTAGCGATTAGGCCTGTCACATGTATGAATCAAAGAAGTAGCCCTAAAGACGAAAACGGAAACCAGCGTCAAGCCCTTGTTGAATTCGTGATTTGGTAGTGGGGCTATCATCATAAAAACTAAGATCCGTACCCCCACCAATTCCTATTATGCGATAGCCTAGGTAAATACTGGTATTTTTTGACAAGACATAGGAAACACCAACCTTCCCTTGACCAGCAAAAGTAGTGCCAGTTGTGGAACCATCAGCCACACCATAATGGGTGGAGGCAAAGCCAATGCCGCCACCGATGCAGGGAACAAATTTAGAGCCGGTGGGAATATCCTTGATTACATTAAACTGCACAGCATTGGTTGATATTCGATTTCCACTTATGCTCCCCGGCTGTCCGTTATACGTAAATGAATCTGTGGCACTTGCAAATAGACCTAAATATTCAGCCTCAACTCGCCAAGCGCCGGGGAATACGTAGCCAATGGCCACGTTTGGGCCAACGGTCGTGCTGGTTTTAAACGACTCGTTGGAAAATGCAGATGTGGAAGGGTCATTGATACCGATCGAACTGCCAAAGCCAACACCAATTCCCAAGGATCCATAAACACCTGGCTTTAATGCGGGATCAACTGCCTCCGCATGGACCGGGCCCAACAGGAAGGGGGCAGCTAGAACACTAGCTGCAAGCAAAAAGAATAGTTGCGAATCATGAGACACTAAATTTTGACAGTTATCAGCACTTAATCCTATGACGGGAACCTACTGGCGTGCAGCCGGTGCCTATATGGCAGGGGTGGCGCCAGTTCACCAGTGGATACGGCCGTATTTCTGCACCTTGCCCAGCTCCAAAGCTGGCAGCTATTTGCCCTCGGAGCAGGCAGCAAAATCCTTGCCGGCGCCCTAATCAGCATTGCCTTAAGGGCAAAAGCCCAAAATGGGAGTGGGGCAACTGACGGAAACACCTAAAAGATTTCCAGGTTCAATTTAACCCTGGCAATACCTGCTAACCTATTAGGGGCCTGATCAACATCAAAAATCATAGTAATGGAAGATCCTTTTGATCTACTTGTATTAGCAGCAAGCTGCGGAGAAAATTTAAAATTAGCCAATCGCTTCTCCGAGGCTGCTGCCGCCTTGGGAAAGCGCACAATGGTGATCGATTTAACACTCAGTTCGCTCCCCCTATTCACGCCCCGCAACCAGCAACAGTTGGTACTGCCTGATGTGATCGAATTGCAGCGACAACTGGAATCAGCATCCCACTGGATAATTTGTGCTCCGGAATACAACGGCTCCATACCACCTTCCTTAACCAGTGCCATCGCCTGGCTATCTACCCAGGGCAACGATTTCCGGGCCCTTTTCAATAGACATCCAGTGGCTATCGCCAGCCATTCTGGCGGTGGCGGCTATGAATGCCTCTCGGCACTGCGCATTCAATTAGCCCATCTAGGTGCCAATGTGTTGGGCAGGCAACTGGTCTGCACCAACGACAGACCAGCCAAACAACAAAGCATCGATGACGTAATAGGTGCCCTATTTCAACTAAGGGCCTAGGCACCCGTAAAAATGGGTAGGCGCACCGATCCCGATAGATGGCTTCCTTCCTGCAGCAAGGTTTTTTGCTAATCACCCTGGCCCTGTTCAATTTGGTGGGGCCAGTGCCCCCTGAATTAGGGCTTCACAACGGCTCCCTTTCGCCTTGCCCAACCCCAGCCCACTGCGCCCAGGCCAGCTGGGCAGTGGCAGATCCAGGCGCAGCGCTCTCTAGCCTTGTGCCCACAATCGAGGCCATGCCGCGCAGCTTGGTGGTCAACCAGGGAGATGGCTACCTCCATGCCACGGCCACCAGTGCCTTGTTTGGTTTCGTCGATGACCTCGAACTCTTTGCCGACACATACAACGGCCAGTTGCAGGCCCGCTCCGTATCAAGGCTTGGCGATTCAGATCTCGGCGTCAACAGCAAGCGCTTGGAAAAACTTGGATCAGCGCTAAAGGATTGGCAAGCAAGCCAAAGCCCTAGCTGAGATACCAGCGCAGCAGGCCCATTACTTGGCCAACGGGCCCCTCACCGGTAATTAATTCACCAATAAGGGCAGCCGCAAAGCCCAACATCGCCACCCGGCCGTTGAGTAGCTCCACATCAGCCAGGGCTGATTTGTTCCAGGGCCTGGGGGTGGTGAGACCTTCGCCGAATCTCTCAACTGGCTCGTACTGAAACTGCTGGTCCGCCATGGTTACTAACTAAAACTTGGACATGGCCACAATCTTGGCCAGTTTCTCGTCGTCTAGCCCCGTCAATTCATCGGTCTGCAGCAGGCTGTCCTTCACCAAGCTGGCAAAGACAAACAGGATCCCATCAAGACGAAAATCGAAACGCCCTTCAATCGTGTGCCTTTCGATGCTCAGAAAGTCGTGGAGCTGCCATACGGCCTCAGCTGAATCGAGGTTGCCTGCCTTATCTCGCACCGTGGCCACCAACTTTTCAACGGCGCGGGAATAGGCAAGATCAAATGCCTTGCGGGCGACCGTTTGTTCGACCTCATTCCAACCCTGCAGCATGGTTTCAATCATCCTTAAAAATCTCCTTGCGAGTGAGGCTAGTTGGGGTATTAGGCCGTTGCGAGTTCACGGAGAACACCCTGCTGGCGCAGGAGCCCCTCCTGGCGGCAACGGGCACGGTGGGCGGGCAACTCAAACCAGGCCAGGCCTGGGAAGTCGTGATGCTCGCGGTGGTAACCGAAATGAAAGCAAGCTATTAGCGAAAGCCAAGCGGGTAGGTCAAGGCTGTCTGCTGTCGCACGGTTCAAAGGTGCCCGCTGGCCCCGGTGGGGCAGGTAGGTACCGATTACAAACAACTGAACAGAGCTCAGCAATAAAGGCAGGGTGCAGAAGAGGAGCACATTGATCCAGCCCATTGGGCTGAAGCAGGAGGCATAGAGGGCGAGCAATCCCCAGCCCGTGAGCAACCTGGCCATCTGGGCGATGTTCAGGTAGCGGGCCATGAATGCCAAGTACCAGGCAAAGACGCCATCCTTGACATCGCCATGGAAATCAGGATCCCCCTCGGTGGCCTGAAAATCGTGGTGATGGCGGTGGTTGAGGAGGCAATCAGCAAAGGGCAGGGCCGCATAGAGCCCCAGGGCAAGGGCCCCAAGCCGGTCGTTTAAGCCGACCTGCTCTGCCACAAGCACCCTGTGCATGGCGTCGTGTCCGACGATGAAAAGGCCTGTTTGGAGCAGGGTGCGCCCCAATAGCGCCACCAGGATTAGCTGCCATGGCAACGATCCCAAAGGCAGGCTGAGCAGGCCAAACAGCGAACCCAGCCATAACAACAGGATCGTCGCGCTGAGCAAAAGCCCCGTGCGGGATGGGGCGCTCAACGGGCGAACTTGAGTAGCTCGGCTGGGGAAGCCAGTAGGTCGATAGCAACGAAGTAAATCTTGCCCTCGGGGTTCAGCAGAAAACGCCAGGCCACATTCATGCCGATGCCGGCTCCAAACCAGGGGGTTTGCACCTTGCCGGTCACCTTGATCTGGGTGAAATCACCCTCGGTCGGCTCGGAATAGCCCCGCTCGGGCAACAGGCTCAGGTTCTGGCAATCCTCACGGAAGAAGCGCAAAACAGCATCCTTACCAACAATCGGCTTTTGGAAGGGGGCTTGGAGGGCTCCGTCGGGCAGGAAGAGCTCGATCAGATTCTCGAAGTCGTTGGCGTTCAACAGATCCATGTAGCTGTTCACCGTGGGGTTGATAACGCCTTCGATGAACACCTTCTTGCGCAGTTCCTCAGGGGTGGGGGCAGCAATGGGCTCGGCCACCCGTTGCCCCTCGCCCTTGGCGGGGTCGTAACCCATGTCCACAACAAAATTGCGCAGCAGGGTGATCTGTTGGCCCTGCTCCACGGCCTTGACAGAATTGAGCACTGCGGACGCGTTTGCTGAGAGGTTGTAACCCTCGGGAATCGGAGCCACCAGGCCAGCGGCCATCCATTCACCCAGCTGATACCAGAAGCCCAGCTTGATATTTACTGACCAGCAGGAGTATGTGCGGCAAATTTCGCTGTCGCTGCGGTTGGCCAGGTCACACATCACCTGGCTCTGTTCGGCAAACGACATTGCCTTCAACTGGTTGAGCACGGGCTCCGCAAACTGCATGCGGGCAGCGCCTGGGGCGGCCACGGTGATGGTGGTTCCCATCTCTAGGTAGGCATACCAGATCAGGGCGAGCTGGTCCTCTGCATTTAGCAGCAGAAAGCGAGCTGTAATCGCCGGAACCACGTCGGCGGAAAGGGTCTCGGGGAAAATCTTGGAAGCCCTGTCAAGCGTAAACATGCGTCTTTTCCCGAATTGTTAAAAAACCTTTCGAATTTTAGCATGACGCATCCTCGTCTGTTAGTCGGGCGCGAGGAGCCCGTCGGGCCGGCCTTGGCGGCCTTCTTGGTATGACCTATTGAATAGCTATTGGTAGTTTATAAACCCGGCATTCACTGTCCAATTCATACTCAAGGGCTTGCCAGTGGTTCACCCAGCCCCTATCTTTTAATCAGTCAACAAACACCAAATGGCTCTCACTGGTTCCGATCTCCTCAGCAAGGTAAAAGAACTGGGCGACATCTCAAAGTCGGACCTAGTTCGCAGCTGTGGCTACGTAAGCTCCAAAAAAGATGGCAGCGAACGACTCAACTTCACCTCCTTCTATGAAGCCCTCCTGGAGGCCAAAGGGGTAAGCCTGGGTGATGGCGGTGGCAAAGGCAAAGGCAAGGGTGGCCGAAGCCTTAGCTACGTGGCGACCGTCCAGGGCAACGGCAACCTGCTGGTCGGCAAGGCCTACACCGCCATGCTGGATCTCAAGCCCGGCGACGAGTTTGAAATCAAGCTCGGACGCAAGCAGATCAAACTGATCCCCTCCGGCAGCGAAGAGGAGTGAGTCCTGGGTCGCGCAGGCATTGGCAACATTCCTTCACGACCTGTTACACTTCACTCAACGTTTCGTCACACCTCCCATGGCTGACAACACTTCCCGCTTTGGCTTCGTCGGTTTCGCTGAGACCTGGAATGGCCGCCTGGCCATGATGGGTTTCGTGATTGGCCTCGCCACCGAACTGCTCACCGGCCAAGGCATCCTGGGCCAAATCGGCCTCGGCTGATTTCCTGCCAAGGTTTGGCTTTGGCCAATCCACTAAGCAGCTCGCAAGCCCTTTGGCCATCGCCAAGGGGCTTTCTTGTGCCCTTTAAATCTCCCAGCGTTAACCGCCAAGAGCCCCTGCCATGCCCCTCAAGAAGCCCGCCGCCGCCATGCCATCACCCCTAGTGATGAAATTGCAAATTGCCGGTGTCGTGTTTGTGCCGATGCTGCTGCTTGGGCTTTGGCTCAACAGCAAGGGTTTTTGGTAAAAAAATTTTCCTAGCGGTGGGGAAGCCCTAGCGGCGGGGCAGCAGGTGATGCACCGCGTGGATCACCACGCCCCAGATCAGGAGGTCGGGGTCTTCTCCCTGCAGGGCAATCGGCGCGGTGTGGCCATCGGCGGCCTCCAGCCGCCAGCGGGAGGTGCCACCCTCCAGCCGACGCAACAAGAATTCCCCCTGGTGCACCGCCACCACGGTGGATCCAGCCACGGGCACCACGCTGCGGTCAATCACCAGCAGGTCGCCATGGTGAATCCCCTCCGCCCGCATCGCCTCCCCCTCTACCCGCATGAAAAAGGTGGAGCTGGGGTGCGGCATCAGCGCCACATTCAGATCGATCGAGCCGTCCACATAGTCGGCCGCCGGGCTGGGAAATCCCGCCGACACCGTCTCCGTGGCCAGGGGCAAGAGCAGCTCCTCCAGCTCCTCCAGCGGCGGCCCCAGGAGCACCAGGTCAGCAGAAATCACGCCATGCACACCCACACATCGGCCAGCATAGTTCGGGCGTACTAGTCGCCGCAGCCCTGCCGAAGCACCTGGTCGCGCAGGTCCTGCAGGCCCGGGGATTGGGGCGCTGCCGGGGCGAAGAGCAGGGTCCAGGCCAGGGGCACATCGCCGCGGTCGAGGGCCGTATCCACCGCCTTCAGCCACGCTGCAGGCCGCTGGGCCAGGGAGCGCATCAAGGCATGGGTGCTGGCCATCCGCTGGGCCGAAGCGCCAATTAATTGCACATGGGCGAAGCTGCCTGCCGCCGCCTGCAGGGGGCGCAGCCGCACCAACACCACCTCCCCGGGGGCAAGGGGGGCGATCGGCCAGGCAATCGGCCCGGTGAGCGGCTGGCTCAGGGTGCCAAATTTCTGCCAGGCCAGCCGGCCATTGCGCTCCAGCCGCAACTCCAGCAATGGTTCGGTCACCAGCAGCTGGGGCCGGGGCGTGGGCACAACGCCAAGGGCGTCCCCCTGCTGCACCGGCTCGACCCGCGGCGCCACCACACATACGGCCACCGGCTCAGCTTCGCGACCGGTGGCTTGCCAGGGCTGGGGATAGGGCGACAGTGCCGCCAGCCATAGGGCAATTAGCAACATGCGCCGGCGTCAGCAGCAGCCCCAGCCCCAGCAGCTGTCGAATCAAAGGGCATGCTGCCGCCGCAACCGGGAAACAGGCCGAAATGGCGCGAGGCATCGCCAATGAAACTGAAGTGGGGTGCCAAACGGCTCTCCTGGAGCATGCGGAAGGTGTTGCCGCAGACCGGGAACACCCGGTCTGCATCGATCAGATGGTGCTTGTCGAAGGCCAGCTGGTGGGGCTGGTCGGGCAGGCTGCCCCGGTAGATCACCGCCTGGCCGTGGTCTTCACAGGCATCCTCCAGCCCTTCAATTCGAAACAGCCTGTAGGTGGCTGAAAAAAAGTTCAACAGGGCGGTCTTGGCCTGCAGCTCGGGATCGTTGATCGCCAGGGGACGGTCGGCCACTAGCCGGGGATCAGGGAAGCCGGCCTGGCGGGCCAAGCGCAGGAAATCGTTCCAGTAGAGGGCGCCACTGAGGCACTCGCCGTAGAGCACAGGATCCTGCTGAAGGGGCCCAGGTACGCGGCGGTCGGCATAGACGTCGGAGAAATAAAACTCCCCGCCGGGCTTGAGCAGCCGGCGCACCCCGGCCAACACCGCCAATTTGTCGGTGGAGAGATTCACCACGCAGTTGGAGATCACCACATCGAAGCTTTCGGGCTCCAGATCCAGCTGCTCAAGCTGCTCAATCCGACCTTCCAGAAAGCGCACGTTGGCGAAGCCAAACTGGCCGGCGTGGAAATCCAGGTGGGTCCGGGCGATCGCCAACTGCTCCGGGGTCATGTCGACCCCCACCACCTCGCCGCGGGGGCCCACCAACTGGGCCAGCAGGTAGACATCACGGCCACTGCCGCAGCCCAGATCCAGCACCCGACAGCCCTCCAACAGGGGCGGTGCCACCAGGCCGCAGCCGTAGTAGCGGGAGAGCACCTCCGGATGGATCTGGGCCAGCAGGGGCTTGAGGGCAGCGGGCACGCTGGTGGCATCGCAGCAGGCGCTGGTGCGCAAGTCAGCGGTGCCCTTCAAGGTGGAGCCGTAGTACTCCTGAACAGCGCTCTGCATCCGCGACGGCAACGAGAAAGACCCAACCCAGTCTGAAGCTTCTAGGCGCCAATACAACGCGGCTAAACCGTGAGTGCTCCACCACAACTGGAACCACTGCCGGCGGTGCAGCCAAAGCAATGGTCAGCCACCGCAATCGCATCCCCGCTGGGGTCCCAAGCCAGGAGGTCGCCCAGATGTTGCACCTGGCCGAGCATGCCAAGGGCCAGCTGCTGGTTGAAATCACAGTCAAAAAGCCGGCCCTGCCAATCGACGCTGATCAGCTGACGACACATCACGGAGCCAAGGTTTTCAGGCCGATGGCTCCGGTGCAGCAATTGGCGGTAGGCCTCCAGCTGGCCGGCCTGATCTAGAACCGCAGCAAAGCGCTGGATTGGCATGTTTGCCAGGGCGAAGAGCTGGTTGAAGACCAGGCCGTAGCGCTCGGCCAGCACCCGCCGGTAGTCGGCCTCCAGGGTCGCCTGGTCCGGGGGAAGGGTTGGCCCCTGGGGATTGAAGACCAGGTGGAGCTCCAGCCCCGAGCCATCGCGGCCAAAGCCGAGGGCATTGAGCTCCTGCAAGCCGGTAATGCTGCGCCCAAACACGCCCTGGCCCCGTTGGCGATCGACGTTGTCCTCCAGGTAGCAGGGAAGGGAGGCCACCACGGTGACGCCCTGCTCAGCCAGAAATACCGCCAAATCCTCCTGGCCTGGCTCGCTGAGGATCGTCAGGTTGCAGCGATCGATCACGGCCACCCCCATCGAACGCACCCCGGCCACCAACTCCCGGAACTGGGGATGGAGCTCCGGGGCCCCACCGGTGAGATCAAGGCTGGTGATGCCTCGCGCCGCCAGCACCTGGGGGATCAGGGCCAGGGTGGCCGGATCCATCATTTCGGTGCGGGTGGGGCCCGCATTCACATGGCAGTGGCTGCAGGCCTGGTTGCAGCGATAGCCCAGGTTCACCTGCAGGGTGGTTAGGGAATCACGGCCCAGGGCCGGGAAGGGGGCAGTCAAGATTTCGGGAGAGGGGGCGGTGGGGGAAAATGGGTGACGTACTGCAGCGGCCCGCGATGCCCCCGCATCCCCGCGGTTATCTAACCCTGGCCTGGCTTGGCCTGATCGGCAACGGTCTGACCATTCCCCTGGCGGTTGCCTTGATTCTGCTTGATCCCACCTGGCGGACCGCCAATATTGCCGTGGGAGCAGGGGCCGTGCTGCCGACCGCCGCCCTAGGCCTGGTGGCCAGCATTGCCCTTTTGAAGTGGCGCCCCTGGGGCCAAATCCTGGCAATTGTGGCCCTATCCCTCGATTTAGCTGTGGGCGTGCCCTACGGAATTGTGCGCATGGTCCTGGTGCATCAAGACCGGGGCCCTACGGCCGCGCTCTCGGCCCTGCTCTGGGGCGCCAGCGCCGCGGCCCTGATCTATTGGTGCCGGCCCAGCATCAGGCGCTACCTCAGCTGAGTCCCACCTTGAAAGTTGTCGTGGAGAGCACAGCCAAGCCGATTAGGCCACGGCCATCATTGGGTTTCGGTGTAGCCATATGAGCCATGCCCCAAGCCGCGAATATCCCCGGCCTAAGTCGCCAAACGGCCACCAGGTATTACCGCCTGGTCGACGCCAGTGGCTCCCCCCATCCGGTGCTCGACGACCTCTACGAATCCCTGGACGCGGCCTGGGCAGAGGCCCTGCTCTGGTGGCAACAGGAATTTGGCCTGCAGAAAGGCTGCATCGATATTGGGGTGGAAGTGAGCACGGCCAGCGGCAGCTGGCGCACCCTGCGCCACCCCGGCGGCTCGCCAGCTGGGTAGTCGCCCTGCTTCTTACCGGCTTCATCGGCTGCCTGTTCAGCCCCCCTGCCCTAGCCCTTGAGATCCAGGACCTGCCCCAGGCAGCCGTCAGTTGCGCCCCAATCTCATCCGGCCAGCTCGATGCCTGGTTTGAGAATTGGAACCAGGCCCTGCAAAGCGGCGATGGGGCGGCCGTGGCCCAGCTCTACGGCCAAGATGCCCTACTGCTGCCGACCCTATCGGCCCAAAACCGGGCCAATCCGGAGGGAATCGGCGCCTATTTCGACCAGTTCCTCAAACGCCATCCGGATGCCACGGTTACCAGCCACAGCGTTTTGCTCGGCTGCAACCAGGCCGTGGATGCGGGCAGCTATCGCTTCGAGCTGCACAACCCCGAGGAAACGGTGGAGGCCCGCTTCACCTTTGTCTACGGATTTGATGGGGAGAATTGGCGCATAGAGCACCACCACTCCTCATTACTGCCGAGCTGACTAATTACCCAGCTAGCTGACCTTGACGCCCTTCCAGAAGGCCACTCGGCCCTTGATCTCCTTTGCCGCCTCCTTGGGATCGGCGTAGTACCAGGCCGCATTGGCATTCACCTCGCCACCTGCCACCACGTCGTAGTAGTTGGCAGTGCCCTTCCAGCCACAGACCGAGGTGTGATCCGAGGGGCGCAGGCAGGCAGGTTCAATTGAATCCAAGGGGAAATAGGCGTTGCCGTCGACGCTGACGATGTCGTCGCTGGTGGCAATCACCTGGCCATTCCACTGGGCTTGCATGCTGGGAAAAGGTTCTAAGGCTCTTAAACCAGGCTATCGAGCCGCCAACACCGGTGGGGCCATCAGGGGCGGCAGATGGGGGGTGGGATCTAGGGCCCTCAGCACCGGGCCCCGATGACGCAATTCAAAGTGCAAATGGGGCCCACTGGCGGAGCCAGTCATGCCGACGGCACCCAACCCTTCGCCCTGCTCCAGCCAATCGCCGGGCCGCACCGATGCCTGCTGGAGGTGGGCATAGAGGGTTTGCACCCCCTGGCCATGGTCGAGCAGCACGGTGTTGCCGTAACCCGAAACCACATCCACCGCCAGCACCCGTCCAGCCAGGGCCGCCAAGACCGGGGTGCCTGATGGGGCTGCTAGATCAACGCCGGTGTGCATCCGCCAGGCAGCCCTTGCGGTGGAATAGCGCCAACCCCAGGGGTCCATCGATTCGGCCATTTGGCCGAGGGGATAGGCAAGGTTCAGGTTTGGCTCCACGGCGCTGCCCAGGGATGGCTCCGGCAGGGATCCCAGGGCAATCACATCAGCTACGGAAACACTGCTGGGCACCAGTGCTGGACCAATGGCGGCCTGGCTGGGGGCGGTTTGTGTGGGGGCGGTTTCGGCCTGCACCTGGGCGGGCAGCAGCGCCCCTATCGCCACAAGCGGCATTGCCAGAAGCGGCATCGCCAGAAGTGGCATGCCCAGATGTTTGATTGGGCGAGTGGGCATGCCGGCAGCAAGGCGATTCAGTTGAAGTCGCCGAAGTTGTATATCCGCAAGGTGCCATATCCAAGCGAGGCTGGCGAGGGGTTCGGACCGGCCGGCAAGGCCATCACCTCAAACATGTAGGTGTCGGAAGCCGAGGGGTTGGTCCAGGGCCGCAACACCACCGTGACCGTGTTGCCAGGTTGAACCGGTTCGGGGAATGTGATCGTGAACAGCCTGGCTGCCTCCTCGAAGCTGGCCCCCACGGGGATCTTCTCGCCCCCCCGGCGGGGCGTGCCGCCAAGGAAGGCAGTGGTGCGATCTACGGAGAAGGGAAACTGCCGATCAACACCCCTGGTTTGGCGAATCGTCAGCCCCCCCAGGGGCGCCCCTGCCGCCTCATCCAAACTGACCCGGAAGTAATACTCAGGCCGGGTTTCATAGGTGTAGGTCTGGTAGCTGATCAAATCCACCGACCAGGGCGGCTTGGTGAAGTAGGTGGCACCCCTTAGCTCAAGGGCCAAGCCGGGCAAAACCGCCAAGGCCGCCCCTAGGGCACCCGAGATCAAGCCGCCGGCCAACCGACCCGACAGACGCCTCACCTCTATTCGCTTCACCTCTATTCGCTTCACGGACTTCCGCTGCAAAGTGATCAAACCCTAGGGATGGTGGGCTTACTTGGCCGCCAGGAAGGGCAGGGGGTTTTGGTCGCGGCGATGCTGGAACGGGATCGGCGGCCCCTCCAGGGCGGGGTCGGCAGATCCCTGACAAGCCCCATCCAGATCGGCGCTGGCCCCCAGCACCTGGCGCAGCCGCCGGGCCGCATGCAGGGGCATGTCGCGGGGCACGTTGATGCGATTGCGCAGGTAACGCAGGCCTGGCGCCGTACCTGGCGGCGGGGCCAGGGGTTCGCAGCCGGGCAGCAAACCGCTAAGGGCAGCACGCAGGGCCGGATCAAACAGCTCCGCACCCAAGGGATTGCGCTCCAAAATTGGGCCTCGATGGGCCAGCACCCGGGCTAGAGCCAGCAGGGCCGAATTGGCTGGCGGTGCCTGGGAGGTTTCCAGATCGGGCGCGCCCGGATCACTGCCAATGGACCCGGTGCCACTGCCGATGGGCCAGGGGCCACTGCCAATGGGCCAGGGGCCCCTATCAATGCGGCTGGCCAAGGCCAGCTGGGCCCGACTGCCATTGGCATGGCAGCCCCCCATCTGGGGCGGCAAATCGTGGGCGTGGGTGTGGAAATCGCTCTGGGTACCCAGGTAGGTGGGGCGCAGCTCTAGTCCCGCAAACCAGCGGTCGATCGCCGGATGCTCCTGGCGCAGCAGGTAGCCCTTGTAGTAGGCCAGGCTCGCCGCCATCCGCTCGAGGTAGGGCACAAAGATCAGGTCGGCCGTTTCCGGCTCTGGCCCCAGCAAAAAGGGTCCGGCCGTTACGGCAAGGGCCTCTTCCATGGCCACGGCGCTGCGCTGGAAGCGCAAACGGCCGCTTTCCTCCTCCTGCGAATTGGGATTGGGCCGGCAAAGCCATTGGCACCAGGCGCGAAAGACTCGCCGCTCCAACATCCGCAGGGGCAACACCTCCGGATCGTTTAGCCCCGCCCCCAGGGGTCCAAAGGCAGCCTCGAGCGACTCCAGGATCACGTCGCTTTCGGTGATCAGGCGGCCATCCAGCTGGAGGGCGGGCAGCATGCCAGAGGGCACCAGCTGCTTAAACCAGCTTTCCTTTTCGCCGTAGCAAAACATCGTCACCTTGCGAATCCGATAGGGGATCCGCTTTTCCTCGAGCCACAGCCAGACCTTCTGGCAATAGGGGCACCAGGCGTGGTGGTCGCGGTAGAGGGTCACCCGCACGGAGGCCTCCGGCAGGCCAAATAAACGCAACTGGGCCTGGGCGTTGGTGGGCCCCTCGATGCGATCCAGGGGCTGGAGGGCCCCTACCGCCTGCTCGAGCTCCTGCCAGCTGGGAGCAGTTGAAGCGGCCATGGGGGAAGAAGAACTGGGTTCCGTTTTAGGCAGCCAAGCACCAATTTGGAGTTTGGTTGCAGTTGCTACACACCCTCCCCCCCGCCGTGGGGGACTGTGCCTAAGCGAACGTTGGCGAGGCATCTCCCCTTCATGACCCATGTCCCCATGGCCGGCGGTGGAAAGACACCACTTGCCACCTTTGATCTTTTTCGTCAGCGAGTTCTAGCTGGCGTTCAACAACCACAGATGCAGCGCTATGCGCTAATTCTGATGGCCGCAGGTGCAGGCCTCCTGCCCCTGATGGCTGGCAAGGCCCAGGCAGCCCTCGCTCCAGGGGTCACCGATGGTGCAGACACCCTGTTGATGCTGATGGGCTCAGCCCTGGTGTTATTGATGACCCCGGGCCTGGCGTTCTTCTACGGCGGCTTTACGCGCGCCAAGAACGTGCTCAACACCATGATGATGAGCTTCTTCCTGATGGGTCTCATCGGGGTGGTCTGGGTAGTAATTGGCTACAGCCTTTCCTTCGACCTTGGTTTCAACAGCCCCTTCATTGGTGGCCTGGGGGCAATGTTCCTCAATGGCGTCGGTGGTCCGCTGGGGGATGCTCCCCTGGCCGATGGTTTCAACATCAGCGCCACATCATTTGCCCTTTTCCAGGGCATGTTCGCAATCATTACTCCAGCCCTGATCTCAGGCGCGGTGGTTGAGCGGATCAACTTCAAGGCCTGGTTCTGGTTCAGCCTGCTCTGGAGCCTCTTTATCTATTGCCCCCTCTGCCACATGGTTTGGGGTGGTGGTTACATCGGTCCCTTCGGTGCAATCGGCGCCATCGACTTTGCCGGTGGCACCGTGGTGCACATCGCTGCCGGTGTTGCCGCCCTTGTGTCTGCGGCCATCGTGGGCCCCCGCAGCACCTACCCGGAAGGTCAACGCCCTCCCCACAACGTGCCCTACATCCTCCTGGGTGCAGGCCTGCTTTGGTTCGGCTGGTTTGGCTTTAACGGCGCCAGCTATTTCGCAGCCAAGGGGGCCGGCCTTTCCTTCCTAACCACCACCGCAGCAGCCTCGGCTGCCCTGCTCACCTGGTGCATGATCGAGTGGTTCGTGGATGGCAAGCCCACCGCAGTTGGTGGCGCCACCGGTGCCGTGGCAGGGCTTGTGGGCATTACCCCCGCAGCTGGTTTCGTTTACATGGGTCCAGCCCTGGTAATTGGAGCCCTGAGCGCCACCGCCTGCTTGATTGCGGTGCGGGTTAAGGCCTCGATCAAATTCGATGATTCCTTGGATGCCTTCATGGTGCACGGCATCGGCGGCACGGTTGGCGCCTTGCTAACCGGCCTGCTGGCTGCTCCAGCCCTGGTCCCTGCGGACTATTTCCCCAAATCCGCTGAGATCCTGGCCAAGGGCGGCAACCTGGCCATGCTGGGGGCCCAATTCCAGGCAGTGCTGGTCACCTACGGATTCGTAGGTATTGGCACCTTGATCATCCTTTTGATCATCAAGTCCACAATTGGCCTACGGGTTAGCCAATCTGAAGAGGAGCGCGGTCTCGACTTCGTTGCCCATGGTGAAGAGGCCTACGATCCCATGAACGGTTAATCGATCATGAAACAAATCACGGCCATGATTAGGCCATCCAAGGTGGATGCCGTTAAAACAGCCCTTGTCGACATCGAAATTGTCGGCATGACCGTCTCCGAAGCCCGCGGATTCGGTCAACAAAAGGGTCAGGTAGAGCGCTATCGGGGCAATGAATACAAAGTCGACTTCATTGCCAAGGCAAAGGTGATCCTTGTGGTCAAAGACGACAAGGTAACTGCAGCAATCGAGGCCATCTCCAAGGCAGCTCACACCGGTGAAATTGGCGACGGCAAGATCTTTGTAAGCCCCGTGGAGCAGGCAATTCGGATTCGCACCGGCGAATCCGGCGAGATTGCCCTCTAATTACCAAATCCTGCCCCCAGTAACCCTGGGGGCTTTTTAATTGGTCGAAGCGCCCGACCAACCCATGCAAGAGCATTTTGATCTGATCGTGCTTGGTGCCGGCTCCGGCGGCCTGGCAGCGGCCAAGCGGGCCGCCAGCCATGGCGCCAAGGTGGCCATTGTGGAAGGCGATCGGGTGGGCGGCACCTGCGTAATCCGAGGTTGCGTTCCCAAGAAACTGCTGGTCTACGGCTCGGCCTACCGCCACCTGCTGGGCGACGCGGCTAGCTACGGCTGGGAAGTGGAGGCCTACCGAGCCAACCCCAGCACCCTGCTCACCAATGTGCGCGCCGAGGTCGACCGCCTCAACCAACTGCACCTCGGTTTTCTAGAAAAAGCCGGCGTCAGCCTGATGCGCGGCTGGGGATCCTTCGTAGACGGCCATACCGTGGCCGTTAGAGGTGCCAGGGAAAAGTTAACTCACTACGGCGCCGAGCGCATCCTGATCGCCGTGGGCGGTCGCCCCCAACGTCCGGCCATTGCCGGAGCCGAACTGGGCTGGGTGAGCGATGAGATGTTTCTGCTGGAGGCCCTGCCAAAGCAGATGGTGGTGGTGGGAGCTGGTTTCATCGCCTGCGAATTTGCCTGCATCCTCCATGGCCTGGGCGTACAGGTGACCCTGTTAGTGCGGGGCGAGCAAATCCTGCGGGGCTTCGATAGGGAGGCAGCCCTGGCAGTGCAGGAGGCGATGGTCGCAGAGGGCATCGACATCCGCACCGGCACGAGCCCCACCGCCCTGGAGGGCAAGCCCGGCGCCATCACGGTTGTTACCAGCCCCGGGGAAGAATCCCTGGCCTGCGGCGGAGTGCTTTTGGCCACGGGCCGCCGGCCCTTCCTGGCGGGCCTAAATCTGGAAGCGGCCGGCGTCGAAACCGAGGGGTCGCGAATTCCGGTGGATGCCGATCAATCCACAAATGTGCCCCACATCTACGCCGTGGGAGACGTGACCGACCGCATCAACCTCACTCCCGTGGCGATTGATGAGGGGCGGGCCTTCGCCGATACGGTTTACGGCCACAGGCCCAGGCAGGTGAACCACGATCTAGTGGCCATGGCGGTGTTCAGCCAGCCGGAACTGGCCACCGTGGGCCTGAGCGAAGAAGCGGCCATAGAGCGCCATGGCAGCGAAGGCATCAGGGTGCATCGGGCCAAATTCCGGCCCATGGCCCAGGCCCTGCCCAAGCGGGGCCCGGCGGTGTTGTTGAAGCTGGTGGTGGAAGCCAGCAGCGGCAAGGTGCTGGGCTGCCACATGGTGGGTGAACACAGCGCCGAGATCATTCAAATGGCAGCCATTGCCATTGGCATGGGAGCCACCAAGGACGACTTCGATCGCACCATGGCCCTCCACCCCAGCGTCTCCGAAGAATTCGTGACGATGGCTAATTGATCCGGAACCTAAGGGCGTTATCCCAGAAAATCCTTTCTAAGTTTGACAATGCGGCTCAGCAATTCCGCCCGTTTTTGCTGCTTAAGGGCATTGCGGGCTAGAAAATTCAGCAAGCCAACCAAACCCAGCAGTTCCAGCAGCCCACCCACCAAGGGGATTTCATTGATCGCCCCCAGGGTGGAGCCGGTGATTTTCAAAGCGATGCCCGCCACCAGGGCAATGGCCAGTAGCCGCAGGGCTGGCAGAAACTCAGCCAGGCTGTCGAGCCTGGTGGCGCCAAGCTTTTGCAGCAGCAGATTCAGAAACTGCAGGGGCAAGCCCAACAGTTCTTTGGCCTCTGCGCCCGCCCCGTGGGCTTCCACCGGCACGATCGGTGCCGCTTCTGCGACAGGGATCTCCACCGCAATTTCGGGCTCATGGGCCGGCTCTGGAGACTGGTCCTGTTCGTAGGGGTTGGGTTCGTTCACCAGGGCATCACGCGCTGAAGACCGCGGCAGTTATAGGGCAGGCTTTAGGCCAGGGCTAGCCCCCTGTCGTTAAACATGCCTTCAAACAGCACCGAGCTGAGGTAGCGCTCACCGGAATCGGGCAGCACCACCACGATGGTTTGGCCGGCAAAGCGCTCCTGCTGGGCTAGGCGCAGGGCCGCCACGGTGGCTGCCCCGCAGGAGATTCCAGCCAAGATGCCCTCCTCACGCATCAGGCGCCGGGCCATGGCCACGGCCTCCTCATCGCCCACGGTTTCCACCTCATCCACCATGGCCAGATCCAAATTGGCGGGCACGAAACCGGCCCCGATCCCCTGAATCTTGTGACCGCCGGGCCTGATCTCTTCGCCCGCCAGGGTTTGGCTGATTACCGGGCTGCTAATCGGCTCCACCGCCACCGACACCAGCGGCTTACCGAGGGTGGTTTTGATGTAGCGACTGACCCCCGTAATTGTGCCGCCGGTGCCGACCCCAGCCACCAACACATCCACCTGGCCATCGGTGTCATTCCAGATCTCGGGGCCCGTGGTGTCGTGGTGGATCTGGGGATTTGCCGGGTTGGCAAACTGCTGCAGAAGCACATAGCGATCAGGATCGGAGCTGGCCAATTCCTGGGCCGCCTGGATCGCACCCGACATACCGAATTTGCCCTCGGTGAGCACCAGGTGGGCGCCATAGGCGGTGAGCAACTTGCGGCGCTCCAGGCTCATCGTTTCCGGCATGGTGAGCGTGAGCTTGATGCCGCGGGAAGCCGCCACAAAGGCCAATGCAATGCCGGTGTTGCCGCTGGTGGGCTCCACCAATTCCTTACCAGGACCCAGCAGTCCATCTTTTTCCGCCTGCCAAATCATGGCCGAACCAATGCGGCACTTCACCGAAAAGGCAGGATTTCGCCCCTCAATCTTGGCCAGCACCCTGGCCTTACAACCGGCGCTAACCCGGTTCAGCTGCACCAGGGGAGTTTTACCAATGGTGAAGCTGTTATCGGCGTAAATGCTGGTCATCCTTGGGGGAGGGGAGCACTCTGAATTGGATCCAGCCTAGGAATAGACAAGCCATAGGGCTCATCATTGGCGGGCTCGGTGATGCCCAGCTCCCGCCGCCAATCGGCCAGGGGCCGATCCCAGCCCTCCTCCCAGGGCACGGCCGCCAGACAGCTGGCGCTCCGGGCCATGGCCGTGCCATGGGCCTGGGCCGCACTCAGCTGGCTAAAGCGCTCGGTTTGGAAGCGGAAAGTGGCCAGTTGGCCGGCACTGGTCAGCAGCACATAGGCAGGGAAACCGATCTGGGCGGCGGTAATAGACAGCACACCTATTTCGCCCTCCTGGGAGGTGCCAAACCCACTCACCACATGGTGAATGTCGTGGGTGGTGGCCACCCTCTGGGTGAGCCAGCGGCCCTCGGTGTCGACCGGGCGAGGCCGGAAAAATTCTGGGTTGTAATTGAGGCTGCGAATCAGGGCCGCATAGCTATGGCCCAGGCTGCCCTCGGGCAACTGGATCAGGCTTTCAATGTTTGGCTGGAGGGGGGGATAGCGCCCATCCAGGAGCTCCGCGCCACCTGGCACCTGGCGAAAGCGGCGTAGGCAATCGACCATCTGGGGGGTGTCTATCCAATGGTCGACGAGGTCGGCAATGCAGGACAAATCTCCCTGGCTGCGGCCAACGGCGGCCAGCAGCTTGAGGTTGTTGGCTGCCCGCAGCAACTCAGCAAAACGAGCCACGCCTAGCCCTACAAAACGATCGGCTAAGTCTGGCCTAGGGGCAGGGTCAACTCGAGCACCGCTCCACCTTTGGGGTGGTTGAAGGCCTGGATGCGGCCGCCATGGGTGGCGGCAATTTGCTGCACGATCGGCAACCCCAGGCCACTGCCTGTCCGGGGGCTGCGCACCCTGGAGGGATCACCCCGATAAAAGCGCTCAAACATGTGATCGAGATCTTCCTCGCTCAAACCTGGTCCCTGGTCGCTCACCCGCAGCTGGAGCCAGCCACTGCGCTCCTCGATCGCCACAGTGATGGCGCCGCCATCGGGGCTGTAGCGCAGGGCGTTATCAAGCAAATTCAACACCGCCCGGTGCAGCCTGGAGCGATCGGCCTGCAGGGCAAGGGAAGGGGCAGGTTCGAGCTCCAGGGCCACCCCGCGCTGATCGGCCAGGGGCCTTAAGCCCTGCCAGACCTGCTCCACCAGCTCGGGCAAAACCACCTCACCGCTGCGGGCCGTGGCCCCAGGCGTGATGTTCTCCAACCGGGAGAGCTCGAGCAGGTCGCCCACCAATTCCTGCAGCCGCAGCAATTCCCGCTGCAGACGCTCCACCATGCGGGCGTTTTGGCTATTTACCTGGCCCGCCAGGCTGTCGCCCACCAACAGCAAAGCGGTAAGTGGGGTTTTCAGCTCATGGGCCACGTCACTAACCCAGCGCTCCTGCTGCTCAAGCTGGGCCTCGAGGGATCGGCGGGTTTGTAATTGCACCCCCAGCCAGCCCTTGCTGCCAGGCACCACCAACACCTCCACCTCTTCCTCGCCGAGGCGTAAGTCGAGGCGCTGGGTCCGGTCCTGGCGGCTGGCCACCGCAATGGCGCTATTGAGGGCCTGGTCGACGTACACCTCCCGGAAAGAGCGGCCATTTAGGTTGCGGCCCGCATTCACCTGCAGCAGGCGCTCGGCCCTTGGGGAGATGTGGCGAATCAGGCCGCCCCGATCAAGGAGGATCCAGCCGCTAGGCGAGGCATTAATCCACTGGAGTAACTGCCGCACGCTGGGCAATAGACGGCTGGAGCCCTGCGGCCTGGCAAGGCGCCGCTGCCCTAGCCAGGAAATTCCCAGGCCAGTGCAAAGCCCGATCAATAGGCCAAGGGCCAGCCAGGCACTAGCCAAAGCGATAGCCGAATCCGCGAACGGTTATGAGATGGACCGGGCTGGAGGGATTCTCTTCCAACTTTTCACGCATCCAGCGGATATGCACGTCCACCGTTTTGCTGTCGCCGATGTAATCGATGCCCCAGATGTGCTCGAGCAATTTGTCGCGGCTCCAAACCCGGCGTGGGTACTGCATAAACAGCTCCAGCAGGCGGTATTCCTTCGGGGAGAGGTTCACATCCAAGCCATCGCGGGTAACCCGGCACTCCTCTGTGTAGATGCGCAGGTTGGAGTGCTCCAGGACCTTCGCCGGCTCCTGCTGGTTGGTGGAGCGGCGCAACAGGGCCCGGCAGCGGGCCACCAACTCACGCATGCCAAAGGGCTTGACCAGGTAGTCGTCGGCGCCCACCTCCAGACCCAGGACCCGGTCGGTTTCGGTGTCGCGGGCACTAACGACCAGAATTGGGGTGTGGTTGCCCCCTTGGCGCAACTTCCTGCATACCTCCAGACCACCCAGGCCGGGCAGCATTAGGTCGAGAACGACCAGGGCGAATCCGTCTTCTTCTGGCGTGCGCTGCAAAATCTGCAGGGCATCGCGGCCGTTGCCACAGGCCGTCACGGCAAAACCCTCTAGCTCGAGGGCATCGCGCAGGGTTTCCCGGATTGTTTCGTCATCCTCGACGACCAGCAAAGAAGGCTGCATTTCCCCATTCTGGACGGGGGCCTGGAGAATTGCAGCCCAGAACGCTGACTTAACCAACGGACTTAGTCAACGGACTTAACCAGCAGCACGCCGGGGCAGGTGGGCAACCACCAAGCGGCGATCTTCGTCTTGGAGGAGCCAGCCCTCCTGCTTGAGCAGGCCCAAAACCCGGGTCACGGTGACGCGGGTGGTGCTGATCGCGCTGGCCAATTCCTGGTGGGTGAGCTTGATGTTGAGGCGGAGGCCTTGCTTACAGGGCTGGCCGTAATCGTGGGCTAGCAGCTCCAAAAAGCCCCGCAGCCGATCTTCGATCCGGCGCAGGCCCAGCAGGGCCAACATCGCCTCGCTTTGGCGGTAGCGGGCCGCCATGCCCTGCAGCAGGGCCATGGCCAGGTGGGGGGAGCCGGCAATCTCCTCGCAGCTCAGGCAGAGCAGGTCTGTGTCCACCAGGGCGGTGGCGCCGTAGACATCCACGTTGGAGAGGGGATCACCGAAGGGCTCATTGGGCCCGGCAATACCAAGCACCAGCTCATCGCCCTGGATCGAGATGGCACCGAGCTTCACCATGCCCCGCACCACCAGCCAAACACTCTTTTTGAGCATGGGCACGGAGCTGCCGGAGGGCAGGTGGACCAAATTGCGTTTCTCGTAGCTGGTTTCCAGCAGCTCAAGAAAATTCGGATTGGAGCTCGTGTCGCGGGAGGGCGTGAAGACCATCGCGGCGCCAAATCAAGTTACGAGGCAAACCCTATGGAGGCCCATCAGCACCAGGGCAAAGGGCAGGTAGTTAGCCGTTTAAGGGTTGGTTACGGAGCCAAGACCCCGCGGCTCAAAGGCAGGTTTTCCCCTAGAAACAGTGGACCTCCTAAAAGGGTGCATGGGCGACCACCACCAGCACGGCCACCAGCACGGGCAGCCGGTCCATCCGGCCGTAGCTATCCAGCGCCAACCCCATTGGCGCCAGCACGAGCACCGCGCCGGCTCGGCAACGGCCTTTCGCTGGAGCGTGATCCTCAACAGCTTCCTCTCGGCCTTCCAACTTGTTATTGGGCTCGGTTTTGGCTCCCTGGCCCTGGTGGGTGATGCGATCCACAACCTGGGCGATGTGGCTGGGCTGCTGTTTGGTTGGGGTGCCGAGAAATTGAGCACCAGGCCAGCCCAGGGGCGCTTCACCTACGGCTTTGGCCGCAGCACCCAGCTGGCCTCCCTGATCAATGCAATTTTGATCCTGATCGCCGCCCTGGTGGTGGTGGTGGAGGGCATCCAGCGCCTCTGGCAGCCGGTGCCGATCAGCGGAGGACCGGTGGCGATAGCTGCTGCCGCTGGCATCGTGGTCAACCTGTTTTCAGCCCGGCTATTTGGCCGCGACCACAGCCACGACCTCAACCGCCGGGCCGCCGTGGTGCACCTTCTAACTGATGCGGCCGTGTCGGCAGCCGTGCTGTTGAGCGCCCTGGTGGTGCAGTTCACCCAATGGCATCGGGTGGATGCCTTCACCGCGATCGGCGTGGGCCTGGCCGTGGGCTACAGCGGCTGGGAGCTACTTCAAGAAGCGCTGATGATTGCCCTCGATGCGGTGCCCCGCAGCATTGATCTGGCGGAAGTAGAGGCAACCCTGCGGGCCATTCCCGGGGTAGATGACGTGCACCACCTGCATGTCTGGGGAATCAGCACCTCCCAAAACGCCCTCACCACCCACATCAGCCGGCCCCTCGGCGCCGTCGACGACATGGCCCTGCTGCATCAGGCCAAACAAAAGCTCGCCGAATTGGGAATCGCCCACAGCACCATCCAGTTGGAGCCCAGCAAGTAGGGGAAGGCCTCAGCAGCAGCTGGAGCTGGGGCGCTCCTTTGCCTGGGCCAGTTGGTCCAGCCAGCCCTGGAGGGCCCCAATTGCCTGGGGCTGGAGCTGATAGAAGACCCAGCGGCCCTCCTGGCGATCGAGCAACAGGCCGGCGTCCTTGAGCACCTTGAGGTGGAAGGAGAGCTTTGACTGGGCAAGGCCCAGATCGGCAGTGAGATCACAGACGCAGCGCTCACCAGGGCCCAAGGCATCAAGGATTTGCAGGCGCAGGGGATCGGCCAGGGCCTTGAGCAGCGCTCGGGCCTGTTCAGCCGAAAGGGGGGCAATAGCGATCAAGGCCATAGCCAATTAAGCCACTCCAAGCCAAACACAGCCCAACCCTGGCAGCCACAGCAGCCCTGAGCAGCCACAGACGCGCCAAACCCAACAAAAAAGATTGATACATCAAGTAAGATTGATGAGTAATTGTCTTCTGCTGCGGAGCTGGCCATGCGCATCGGCATCAACGGTTTTGGCCGCATCGGGCGGCTGGTGTTTCGGGCCCTCTGGGGCCGTCCCGGCATTGAGCTGGTCCATGTCAACGATCCAGGCGGTGATGCCAGGGCAGCTGCCCACCTGCTCGAGTTCGACTCCGTCCACGGCCGCTGGAACCAGCCAATCAGCTGCAGCAGCAACAACAGCGGGGGCAGCCAGAGCTTCCGGGTGGCTGCCCAGGAGATCGGCTATTCCCAACAGCTGCAACCGGCCGCCGTGGCCTGGCAAGCCGCCGGAGTGGAAATGGTGCTCGAGTGCAGCGGCAAGTTCAAAACACCGGAAACCCTGGCCCCCTACTTCGAGCAGCTGGGGATCAAGCGGGTGATCGTGGCCTGCCCGGTGAAGGGAGAAATCGCCGGGGCAGAGGCCCTGAACATCGTTTACGGAATCAACCACCAGCTCTACGAACCAGGCCAACACCGGCTGCTCACCGCCGCCTCCTGCACCACCAACTGCCTGGCCCCGGTGGTGAAGGTGCTGCAGGAGGGCTTTGGCATCCGCCACGGCTCGATCACCACCCTGCACAACATCACCAACACCCAGGTGGTGGTTGATGGCTTCAAGAGCGACCTGCGGCGGGCCCGTTCATCTAGCCAGAGCCTGATTCCCACCACCACTGGCTCAGCCCGGGCCATCGGCATGATTTTTCCCGAGCTGCAGGGCAAGCTCAACGGCCACGCCGTGCGGGTGCCCCTGCTCAATGGCTCCCTCACCGATGCGGTGTTTGAGCTGGAGCGGGCCACCGATGCGGAGGAGGTGAACCGGGCCTTTGAGGCGGCCGCCAAGGCAGAGCTGCAGGGGATTTTGGGCTTTGAGAGCCGGCCGCTGGTATCGATCGACTACGTCAACGATTGCCGCAGCGCCATCGTCGATGGGCCCTCAACCATGGTGGTTAATGGCACCCAGCTGAAGGTCTACGCCTGGTACGACAACGAATGGGGTTATAGCTGCCGGATGGCCGATCTGGCCTGCCATGTGGCGGCTCTTGAAGGTGTCGGCGCATGAAACACCTCACGGGCCTGCAGCAGTACGCCATCGTCACGGCCAACTACTGGGCCTTCACCCTCACGGATGGCGCCCTGCGCATGCTGGTGGTGTTCCACTTCCACCAGCTCGGCTACTCCACCCTGGAGATCGCCTTTCTGTTTCTCTTCTATGAGTTTTTTGGCATTCTCACCAACCTCTACGGCGGCTGGCTGGGGGCCCGCTTTGGGCTGCGGCTCACACTCTGGGCCGGAACACTGATGCAGGTGGCTGCCCTGCTGATGCTGATCCCAGTGGCAGATACCTGGCCCAAGTGGTGGAGCGTGGCCTACGTGATGGTGGCCCAGGCGATCAGTGGCATCGCCAAGGACCTCAACAAGATGAGCGCCAAGAGCGCCATCAAGACGGTGGTGCCAGAAACCCCGGAGGATCACAGCAGGGGCGAGAACCAGCTGTTCCAATGGGTGGCGATCCTCACCGGCTCCAAGAACGCCCTCAAGGGGGTGGGCTTTTTTCTTGGTGGCCTGCTGCTCACCACGGTCGGCTTCAATGCCGCCGTGGGCGCCATGGCGGCCGGACTATTTCTCTCGTTCCTGATGACCCTGGTGCTGCCCGGTGAGATCGGGCGCATGAAGGAGAAGCCCGCCATTACGGCCCTGTTCTCGAAATCGAAGGGCATCAATGTGCTCTCTACGGCTCGCTTCTTCCTGTTCGGCGCCCGTGATGTCTGGTTCGTGGTGGCGCTGCCGGTGTTTCTGCAGGCGGCCCTGGGCTGGAAGTACTGGGAGGTGGGAGGCTTCATGGGCCTGTGGGTGATCGGCTACGGGATCATTCAGGCTTCGGCCCCTGCCCTGCGGCGCAGCTGGGGGAAAAGTGCGCCTCCGGGGGTGTCGGCGGTGCAGTTCTGGAGCGCCGTACTGACGGCCATCCCCGCCCTGATCGCCATCAGCCTGTGGCGCGACGTGGGCAATCCCGGCATCGCCGTGGTGGTGGGGCTGGCGGCCTTCGGGGCCGTGTTTGCGATGAATTCCTCGATCCACAGCTACATGGTGCTGGCCTACACCGATGCCGAATCGGTGAGCCTCAACGTGGGCTTCTATTACATGGCCAATGCCGCTGGCCGGCTAGTGGGCACGTTGCTTTCCGGTGCCCTATTCCTGGTGGGCGGCATGCAGGCCTGCCTTTGGTGCTCGTGCCTGCTGGTGGCTCTGGCCTATGGGGTGAGCACCAAGCTGCCCACGCCACCCCGCCAGCTAAATGGAAAAGGAGCTATCAGCGCATAAAAAAAGGGGCCCCGCTTGGAGCCCCCCTGGGAAATCAACAGAAGCCAGTTGCGGCTAGCAACTGACAAACAACTATTACTGGCTGATCTTGTTTACAGCGGCCTTGGCTTGGGCTTGGATGCCCTCGCTAAGGGGCACAAAGCCGAGGTCGTCGGCCTGGGCCTGGGCCTTATCGCTCAACATGTAGTTGACCATCTGCTTGAGGGCATCGGTCTTGGCACCGTTTCCTGTCTTGTAAAGGAGGAGATAGGTGAGGGTGGTAATCGGATAGGCGCCGCTGGCGGAGGGGTTGGGGTTGCCGCCGGCTAGATCACGGTCAAGGGTGATGCCGCTAAGGGCAGCCTTACCGCTCTTGAAGCCAGGCAACACAAACTGACCTGCCTTGTTTTGAACGGCAGCCGCCTTGATTGCGCCCTTCACAAAAGACTGGCTCATGTAGCCGATCGTGCCGGGGGTGGTGGAAACTACGCCAGAAACACCCTCATTGCCCTTACCGCCCACACCCACCTTCCAATTCACGGACTTGGCACTGCCCAGGGTCCATTCCTTGGAGAAGGTAGAAAGTGAATCGGTGAAGGCCGCGGTGGTGCCTGAACCATCGGAGCGGTGCACCACGGTGATCTTGCCGGGCTTGCAACCAAGCTCCTTCCAGTCGTCAATAGAGCCCATGAACACCGACACCACCTGCTTTTGGGTGATCTTCAGGTTGCAGCCGGGGTAGTTGTAACCCAGGGCGATCGTGCCACCCACGGTGGGGATCTGCACCACACCACGGGAAACCTTGGCCTTGTCCTTTGCTGAGATCGGGTCGTCGGAAGCGGCGAAGCTCACGGTCTCATCGATGAACGCCTTGCGTCCGGCACCGGAGCCCACGCTCTGGTAGTTCACCTTGGGGCCACCGCTCTTAGCGAGGCCTGCAAACCATTTGGTGTAGATATCAGCGGGGAAGGTAGCGCCAGAACCGTTGAGACGATCGGCGGCAAAAGCTGCACTGTTTGCACCCAGTAGGGCCAGTGAGCCAAAAATCAGGGCCTTCTTTGCGAAGGTCATGGGTCAGACGTTTGGGGTCGA